>NZ_JACSMB010000017.1:0-49907 GCF_018618455.1 Exiguobacterium sp. s142
TCAACGGCCGCCCACGCAAATGCCTGGGCTGGAAGACCGCACACGAGGCCTTCACGGACGAAGTGTTGCGCTTAATTTGACAAACCGTCCGTAAAAAATAAATCAGTAATTTCTTGGGCAGCAGAAAAAAAATATATCAAGGGAATCCTAATAAGGTAATAAAATACCATCATCCTTCTTCAGATTTTAAAGATGTTTTAAAATTATATGGAGAGTTTAAGTTGTTTGAGAACGATAAGAGATCAATCAGAGTTGATCAAAAATTGTATTATCTAAATAATCCAAGGTATTTATCTTTTTTATACTGTGCTGAAGATAATAGTATTGAATTAGATTCAAATAACTTATTGTTTCTTTCTGATGCCGGAATGAAAAAGATTGAAAAATCTTATAAACTTTTTAATCGTACTTTCCAAGATGATTTATTTGAAAGACATATAAAGGAGAACTATGAGAAGGACGAAGAGGTGAAAAAATATTTTATTTTAAGGTTGTTAGAAAAGATATACATTAAATATGTTTTTGACATACATAATTCTAATAAAATTAGTAAAGAAAATAAGTTTAAAGTTATTGAAAAAATCTTAAATTACAGTAAAATGTCACGAAAAACACTTAGTGTGACTAATGAAAACTTCTTAGATTTAGAAGAACGTATTGAGTTTGTATTAACAATAATTAAGATTATAGAAGGAATGAGTTTCACCAAAAATATCTTAAGAATAAGTAACATAGATCACTTGTATGGCACTTTAGAAACTCTTCCGGAAAGATACTTTAAAAACAAGAACCATATGATGATTCGTGGTGAAGATTTAGAATTCACGAGTGAAATCAGTGTGTTACAAGATGTGTATTCAAATTTATTTTCTTTAAAGTTTATGAATTTCAGTGATGGTGAACTTATTTATTTGAATGTTTTTTCTGCAATAGCAATAGCTATTTCCGACTCGAAAGAAAAAGATTGTATTTTATTATTAGACGAGCCGGACATTAATTTGCATCCTGAATGGTCAAGGCGTTTAATGTTTGACATGTTTAGATTAATTAAACAATACAAGCAATCTGGAAATGTACAAATAATTTTAACTAGTCATTCTCCGTTCATTGTTACAGATTTTCCGAAAGAAAATATTTATTCGTTTAGAAAGGATAAAAACAAATATGAAATAACTACCCCCGACTTTGGATTTGCTGCAAATATATACGATGTTATTGCTGACGCATTTTTTATGGAAGCGCCCATTGGGGAATTTGCAATTAATCAAATAAAAATTGCAAAAGATAATCCAAAAAATCTTAGATCTATACAAATAATTGATAGTATTGACGATTCTATTCTAAAGAAAATTTTAAAAAAGGGTTAAAAGACTATGATATTAATTAATTCCGAAAATTTAAATAGCCGCTCTTATTCAAAAATAAGAAGTGAAATTTACGTTAACATAGTTCGATCAATTTATAGTAAAACGAATTATGAAGAAGTAAAGCATGAATTAAATAAAATTCAAAACAAAGATTATCCTGTCACTATATTAATAAAAAAAATATTATTCCATAATTTTAAAGAAGATGAAACTTATGAAGACTTTAATTTTAGATCATATTTTCAAGCGATTTCATTTTACAATAATGCACAAAAACTTTATAAAAAAGGAAACAAAAAAGCTAGAAAAAGTTTTATAGGTGACTTAATTGGCTTCACCCAAATAGAAAGCAATAAACAGATAGAAAAATTTATATGTTGTATTGACAAGATAAGCGATTATGAATTTATTGATGGAAGAATTAAAACTCAATCATCTTTTGAAGATTTTGCAGAGAATGAAATGTTCATCAGTTTAAAAAAGTTTAATAGAGTATGCAAAGAGGTGTTCGATTATGAAACATTTATCACACCACTGCGTGCATCATTAATTGACTCAATAGGAATTAAATTTTGTCCCTATTGTAATGAACAATCTATGTACTCTGAAAAAGATGGAACTAGAGTACTCGCAGATTTAGATCATTATTTACCCAAGTCTGAATTTCCCTTATTCGAATCTAATTTTTTTAACTTAATTCCAAGTTGCCCGTCTTGTAATCGAACTTTGAAAGGGCAATCTAAGCGTCGAATCGTCAATCCTCTCATAGAAGGTTTTGAAGATTACGCGGTATTCAAAATGGTAGACTATCCATTGAAATTGGCTAATGAACACTTTGACATAACAATTTTGAAAAAAAATACTGAAAATCATATTATAATTGAGAAAATAGATAATACAATTTCCCTTTTTAAATTAAAGGGAAGATATAATCAAAATCATATAAAAGAAACTGCTCGAAGAATTTATTTAAACACAAGGCTGCTAACACCAAATGCGCTTTCCCATTACTCCGAGAGTTTAGAAATCCCGACTTTAACTACAAAGCAATTATATAAACATTTATTTGAGATAGATTTTGAAAAGATAAATCTTTCAAATGAGTACTTGGGGAAATTAAAATTAGACATTTTAATAGATTTAGATGTGGAGTTACCTTGATATTTATGTGATTTTAATGAATCGATTGCTCAAGACTGAGTATTGCGGATACAGAGAGCCACTAGTGCGGACTTGTGAGCCACCGAATGCGGACAACTGAGCCACCAAATGCGGATACTGAGCCAGTCAATATGAAGAAAAAGGCCATCGACTCATCGATGGCCAAGATCTTAGCATATCCCTAGCCCATGGCGTTCCCTCATTGAGGTTTCGCCATCGACCAGGATTTTATAGGAGTCGTGTACGATCCTGTCGAGAATTGCGTCCGCGATCTGGGCCTGTCCTAGCTTCGAATGCCACCCCTCGGGTGCGAATTGGGAACAGAAAATGGTCGAGGAACGCTTCAGCCGTGCCTCAACGATTTCCAACAGATGCATCACATGCTCCTGTGGGAGCTCGGTGAGGAGCCATTCGTCAAGGATCAGGAGGTCAATCGTCCGATACTTGTGGATTAGCTTCCTGAAGCTGCCGTCCGCCTCGTATTTCGCCACCGCGAGCTCGTCCAATAGTTCAGGCAGACGGATATACTTCACCTTGTGGAATTGGCGACAGGCCTGGACGGCCAAAGCGTTCACCAACCATGTTTTTCCGTTGCCTGATGCCCCCATCAGGATGACGTTATGATGATTCTTGATGTAGTTGCCCGAGGCGAGCTCTAGGATCAGTTTTTTGTCCAACCTCCGGTCCGGATGGTATTCAATATGTTCGATTGACGCGGACGGGTCGGACAAAGTCGCCTGCTTGATGAGCCGATCGAGCTTGTTTGACCGGCGTCTTGAGTATTCCTGGTCGACCAACAGGTTGAAACGATCATCAAAATCCAACTCGGCGTACTCTTTCATCTCATGCTGTAGTTCATATTGCTCTGCCATCCCGGTCATTTTCATCTCGGTCAACTTTCTTAACGTCTCCGGGTTGATCATGTTCTATCGCCTCCGAAATATTTTGCTCCACGCGTGAATCCGTGGTCTTCTTTTGATTGACTCGGTCGTTCGGTGACGACCGAAGCTCGTGCCGCCTTTTTCTTTTGTCGGTCCAAGATACCTTTATAGACGCTGATGGTAGGCTGCGACGCGACTTCAAGTAAGCTTTTGGCGGCCGCCTCCATCTGATCGTTCGAGTGTTTCTTGTTCAGGTTCCGAATGACCGCCAGGAAGCCAAGCGCCTTTTTCTCAACGTTGTTCTCAAGAATATACGTCACGAACTTCTCCATGCTGGTACCTACGGTACGCGCCCATTCCCGGTTGTTATCCGGGTTGTGGTCGAGATAGAGGCGATGGTTGTCGGGCATATGGTCGGTGTTCGTCGCATACTGTCCGATTGCGCCCTTCAGGCGCGTATGGGAGGCGATTCTGACGTCCTTGAAATAGACCTCGATTAAGTTCGCCGTCAGGCGCACATCGACGTCTTCGCGGGTATAATCATAAGGGACGGAATAAAACATGCGTTCAACTTGGATGTGGTAGTTCAGTTGTACTTTCGCGGTTCGCCATTCCGTCATCTTGAAGCGTGTTTTCGGTAGGAGGCGCAAGGTCGCGCTCTCCTCTTCCGTGAACACGCTTTTTCTTGAACCGCTTCTTTTTTGGAACTCCTGGGTGTTCATCTCCTCGAGCCTCGAATGGATTTCCTTGTTCAGATCCTCGATGTGGAAGCACTGGTAATTCCGTAACGCCGCGATGATCTGACGTGAAAGGAAGCCGACCGCACCCTCGACGCTCGGCTTGTCTTTCGGTTTGCGGATGCGACTAGGCACAACGACCGTCCGATAATGGTCAGCCAGCTCACGGTAAGCCTCATTCACCTGTGAGTCGCCTCGGCGATGCTTCGTGATTCCGGTCTTGAGGTTGTCCGGGACCAGCGTCTCGGTGCGCCGCCGAAGTATTCAAAGGCGTGCACGTGCGCAGTCAGCCACGATTGCGACTTCATGTCGAGGAAGGCCTCGGCGTAGAAATATTGGCTGTACGGAAGCGCGGCGACAAAGACATAGGCCTCAATCTCCTCGCCGGCGGCACTGTCCATGATTTTCAGCGTCGCTCCGGCCCAGTCGACCTCTAAGACTTCGCCCGGCTTACGACGGATGGGCATGGTCAGCTTGTACTTCTTTGCGTATGATCCATATTTCTCTGTGAAGGAGCGATAGGCATACGGGATTCTACCTGCGTCTCTCGCCGTGCTGCAGTATTCGTGGTGAAGCAGCTTCAATGTCACGTTCTTCTTCTGTAGCTCCTTGTGAATCATCTCGAAATCGACAGGGTGGTAACCCTTTTCCATCGGTTCACGCTCAGGGAACAAGAACTCATACAGCCATTTCTTTGTCATCCTGTCTTCTAAGCTGTCGATGCCACGTTCAGTGGCCCGTTGAATCACATCGCTCACCGTGTTTCTCGAATGTCCGGTGCTCGCACTTATCGTGCGTTGACTGATCCCATCAAAATGAAGTTCCAGTATCTTGCGACCATCAATCAAAAACAAAACCCCCATACTTCAATGTCATGCCGACGGCATGCATCTCAAGTATAGGGGAGAAAAGGCATCAAGCGTATAAGTGGTATAGTGTCCGCACTGAGTGGCTCAGTTGTCCACACTCGGTGGCTCAGAAGGATGCACAAGTGGCTCATTTTAAATGCAATAATCATCAAGACACCTCAATAGAATGGAATATCTATTGTCGAGGCATTATTTTTTATTATTTGTAAGTACTCGTTAGTTGTACTAATAGATTTATGACCTACCACTTGCATAACTTCAATCAGTGGATTTCCATTAGCCAGGAGTTTCGTAATATAAGCACGACGGAACCAGTGTGGGGGATTGGTGTTCTCTGCTGCAACGAACTCCACAGCTTTATGCGTCATTAAGCGAATTGCTTCATACGTCATTGGGTTTCCTGACTTCTTTGTGCTGAAAGCGATGTATGGAGAATCTACTTCTTCAATCATCAGGAGTGTCTGCAATCGATTAATCAGATGACTCGCTTTTTCGGTGAGTGGAATTCGACGCCATTTATCACGTTTCCCTTTCACCTCAATGTAAAATGTATGCTGATTTCGCTTCACGTCGGTGAACTTTATTGATAACAGTTCTGCCGCCCGCATGCCAGTCGTCAACAACAAATAACCAATCGTCTCGTTCCGGAGCTCAATGAGCTCCTTTTTTTGTGCCCGTTTGACGGTATGGCGGAACGACTCGGCAATCCGCTCAATCTCGTCGAAGTCGACCTCACGCCGGAGCATCTCCGGACGCTGTTGGTTCTTCACATGGAAGGCCAGATTATGTAAATGATACTGGTTGACGTGAAGGTAGGTCAGGAGACGCTTCAACATGTTGTTTTTCCGCTGCGCCGTGCGTGGGGCATACTGTTCGTTCACCTCGAATAGATAGCGATGGATGTCGAGCACGGTCAGGTGTTTTAATCCGCCTGTCTTCGTCATCACAAAACTTATGACGAACTCGAGATCCAGTTTGTACGCGCGTCGTGTGTGCGGGCTCTTGTCCGCATAGATCGGGAACAGTTCCGTCGCCCAGAACAATTCGATGACCTCGACATCATTCAAGGTCTCGAAATCGATATAGTCCTTCTTTAATGCTTCGGCCAATTTCGGATTCGCCCCGGTCAGTTCTCTCAACGCTACTTCAAACGCCTGCTGTTTTTTCTCAATCTCCATGCTTCTCCCTCTTTTCGCTCCTGATTTTTGAATTAAGTTTTCGTGAATTTCGAAATACATATTAAATCATTGTAATACATATGTATTTAATTTAAGAATACGTGTGTAATCGATAATATATACTAGATAAAATCGTATTACGTACTTAAAAATATATTGAATTAAATAATTAATACTTGTGATAATCTTATATTATCACAAGTTTTTAAACAAAGGATCGAACCTAAATTTCGACCCTTTTACTGACTTTTATTTCTTAATCATTAGTATGGAACGCTATATATTCATCTCGAAAAGTAAAGATTGCTGCTGCTGTTTTTTCATTATTCTCATTTGAATCTTTAATCATAATTAGTGCCTGTTCACTTAAGTTATTGGCTAAGTCATATAACCTAAATTGCGTTGGGGCTCCTTTCAATTTATTTTCTGATTTAAAAGAATTTTTAATTTCATCCAGAAGTGTTTTACTGAGTCTAAAATTAATTGGAGGATTGTGAATTCCCTTCATCAGTTCTAGCTTGACGTTATAGTGTTCATCACATTCGTCACAGTAAAAGTTTTCTAATTCATTTTCGTTTAGATAATGATAATGACCTTGGGGGCACGTGTATACATACTCTAAATAAATGATTTCTTTATCACTAAAGTTAGCAAGTAAAAATAATAATGATATAGATAAAGTATCACTGATATCTAATTTCTTAGCGAATGTATAAGGATTTATATAGTTACTCGATGAATTAACTAGTGTGACCAAATATTCTTCTGTTTTTTTGAAAACTATATTAAGTGGAGGATATTCTTTCGCTAATTCCGGATTGTTCATTAATAAATTCGTTAATTCGGTCTTTAAAGTGCTCACTGATGTCCCTCCTTGATTTTGAAATATATCTCGCTTTAGTATCTTCATCTGATATATGTTTCTTCTGTAAATAATCAAAAAATAGTATATTATTTTTTGCTGAAATAGTGAATTTTTGCATACTTCTTTGCTTTAGTATTCCGATTATTTCAAAATGAAAAGATAGTTCAGTAATTAATTTGACGCGTTTCACTATATTCAGTAAATACCAGTAAGGTTCGTTTACATAAATAGGTTCTTTCTTATCATTTTTAGTCCTTGAAGAAGTGTAATTGACAATGTCTCTTAAAGTGAAGCTATAAATGTAACTATTGGATGCCAAAAAGTCTATAGATGTTGCTTTCTTTGATAAATTTAGGTTTTCAATGAATTGAACCGATTCTTCTATTTCTGCTTCTTGGAAATCTTGTTGAGGTCCAAAAAAGTCAATAAGCTGTTTTTTTAATTCAGAAAAATTCAAATTAGAATCTGATTCAGCTTTAATTTTTGTTAACACATTGTTATGGTCCTCAATAAATAAGTGAAATAGTATAGCCTCAAGAGGAGATTTTTTAACTGCATCAACAATATTTTTCGCTCTAAAATTCGATAAATCATTTGTCTGAGAATTTGCTTCTTTAGAACTAAAAATAGTTTCATCTGAAAAACTTAATTTAAACCATTTTTCTAAATTATTCTGAAGATAATCAATTAGTTTAAAGTCATTAATTACCCCTTCAGGATTCATACTGCGATTGTGCTGAGTCAAGTTTTTTATGCTCGACTTGTTCCATTGAAATTCTAAAAACCCTCTTTTAAAATCTATGATATACTTCACAAAAATCGAATTTTCTTTTTTTGTTTTAGGATCTTTTAAAACGGTTATTCTTTCTAAAATTTCAATGCTGTTATCGAAAAATTCAAATGAAATGAATTTATCATCAAAGTTTTTGACTTCTGTAATCTGTCTATTGATATAGGGACTTAAATCAGTATTATTTTCAATAATTACCTTATACTTTTCAATAAGATCTTTTCTTTGAATATCGTCCTTGATTTGTTGATCTGTAGTAAATAGAGTGTTTTTGTTCAGGATTTTTATAACTCTTACTGAAAAGTAATGTTCGAGATAAAAGCTAAAAGAAGTATTGATCTCCGTTACAGCTTTATCCCGAATCTCTGGAAAACTAAAAAAGAATTTATGTACTAACCTTTTTTCTTTATCTAGAGTTCCCCCGTCTTTACCCACCGAAGCGTAGAAAAATTTTAAAAACTGACCCGCCAATTCTGTATTTGATATATCTTCTAATTCCTTAATAGGATATTTTGTTTGATAGAAATTAAGATTCGACTTAATGATTCTTTTAAAAATTTCACTTCGATCAGTAGCTGGAATGTGCCTAAAAATACTTTGACTGTAGTTGTTCATAAGTTTTCTTTTCTCCTTACAATAAATTCGCTGTTTAATACTGCAGAAATATGCGAGTTAGTATAATCTTTCTCACTTTGAATCATTTTTAAAAGTATCTTTAAATCCTTTTTGTGGAGATCATACTCATTTAAGAGATTTAAAGTTTCTTTATCAGACGTGTCTTTCATTTTCTGAAAATTTCTAATCATTTTTTTGGTTAGGTCAGTGATGTCTTTTAAATTTTGTAATGGAAGGCTCTCTTGCTCTAAGTAAACTTTTAATGACTGTAACTGACCTAAATAAAAAATACTGTCAACTAGATTTTCATCGTTTTTACTTATAGTCTGCACAGGATTATCAGAATCAGACTGTTGAAGTTGTTGAATATCGTTAATATGCTTTAAGAAAACCGTATGGAATTTAGCGATAGAATTATCTAGTTGGTCAAGACATAACAAATAGTCATTCAATTTGTTTAAAATAATCTCAACATAAATTCTTTTCTTTTCGAGCTCGTTTTGCGAATAAATTTCATCAAGCATTAATTTTTGTTGGTATCGAATTTGAAAATATGTAGCATACGATAAACCGATTAATCCAATAATATTTCCAAGATAACTTCCCCAAAAACCAATCCAACTTTCAACCTCTCCTCTTGCAAGGGAAAATAAGGGAAATTCTAATAGTAAGGTCACTATGAGAGGGAGACATAAGATTCCACTTATCAAGAGAATAATGTGCTTTTTGTTCATACAACACCTCCTCCATCCTCATAATATCAAATTTATGCTATATATTGTAATTTCAAATTACAGTAAGAAGAATAATGTTTAAAATCGCTCGTTGTTAAAAAACTGATTTAAGCTAATGTTTAAGCCATTGCAAAATTTTTGAATCGTACTTACCTTCGGATGTTTTGTACGTCCACTCATTAGTTCCGAAATTGTTGCCTGGTTCAAACCTCCCTTTTGAATCACTTGATGTATTGTCATATTATGTTCCGCTGCGAGCTCCTTCATCCGCTCGATGATTGCCTCGTTTAATTCCACTTGCTCACCCCACGATCTAAGTACTCTCTTATCTCCTTATTCTTTACGAAACCTTCTATTCCTCTACCCTACCACAATCTCTTGAAATCAAAATATTTGTAATTATTTTCTATAATTAAATCGTTATTTTTTTACAGTTGTGCTACAAAACCAAAAATATTGAGTTACTGTTGGTCTTAATCCCTTATATAGAGCGGATTCGACAAGAATCGTCAATTGTAAAATTTCTGACATATCAGAAAACTGATGATTTTTAAATCTAATCCTGTTATATTGGAACCAACAAAAGGAAACATCTGTTTGGTCGCCGCTCTGGTTTACAGAAAGGGGAAGGCTTATGTATCGATTCGGGGAGTGGTTGAAGGAGAACCGCCGGCTCTCGGGCTGGTCACAGGTCGAACTATCTGAGAAGACATTTGGAGAAATCTCACAGCCCGCCATCAGTCAATATGAACAGAACCGCTCGGTACCGTCGATCGCGGACATTGATCACCTGGCCCGCGCGTTCGGACATACGCTCGCAACGGTCCCATGGGATGCCATCGACTTCGGATACGGGGCGAAGCGGTCCGTCACCAAGCTCGAGCGTCGTCGGTTCGACCTGAAGGAACTGCCACAGGCCGACTCGGTCCGCACGTTCGACGGGAAAACGTACGAACTACACGGTTTCATCGGCATCGAGAAGGTGAGCGGTGAGGCCGTGCAACTGACTCAGCTCTACTATCGGATTCGGACGGTCGTCTGTGACGCCCACGTGCTCGCCAAACGCAAAAATCCGGATGACGAGCTTATCCACGTCAAGAAGCGAAGAAGAGTCCGACAGTAATCGACATCGATGCAGCAGCACATCCTTAAGGATGGTCTAAGCCAATCACATACCGGCGTGTCCCTCACCAGTGACCGGGTGGGCGGGATCTACGCACAGATGGTTCGGCGAGAGTCGCCTAAAACTCGCCACAAGGTCACCGCATCGTTCAGGGTCATCGAAAAACCCTGTACAGTTCCTTAGATTCACGAGGAGCGGAGTTCGTGGGGGAACGGCTAGAAACCCACCGCACCGAATCCGACTGTCCTTAATGATGTGCTGCTGCACATCACGAGATCAAGGGGAAGGAAGTGTGTACTGTGGCATCAAAAGAACAGAAACAAAACCGAAGCTTTGCCGAGAAACTCTTACGCATCCGTGGGAAGGACTACGAGGAATGGCTCGACGAACAGCATCAACAGGTCATCCAGGACAACCAGGAACTCATTTTGGAGGCGCTCGAGGCGAAGCTCAGCTTCAAGTCACCGGCGCACCAGGACTAAGGAGGGAACGACATGGGACTCAATGAGACAGGGCTCAGCTTGCTTCAGTTCTTCCAGGGGCTCGCCGTCATCGCAGCAGCCATCGCTTTCGCGATCGGGGGCTTCTACTTCATCTTCGGCGGGGATCGTGGCCGCTCGAAGGCCGTCGGTTGGCTTGTCGGGGGCGCCGTCGGCCTGATCATCGTCATGGGCGCGTTCACGCTCGCTGAGATGGTCGACCAGAACATCAAATTCTAATGCACACGTACTCAGCATTCCAATCGGAAGGCTTTTTTTGTTGCTTGAAACGAGAGGAGGAACGAGATGCTGTTTGTACGATTCACCGACGTGCCGGACACACGGATCCCGAACTATGAGCGGCTCACCTTCGCCGAGGCGGTCGTCGCGACACATGATCTACATCAGGCACGTAGCGAAGAAGGGACGAGCTGTTCCGGTGACTTCCGGCTCTTCGACCAAAAAGATGAGTTGCTCTATCGAGGGACGTTTACGTTTGGGACCGAAGGCACCTATCCGAACCTGTATCATCAAGTGAAAGACCGGGTACAACGGATCCGGACGAAGAAAGAGGATAACGCGAAGAAGATGTGGCTCCTCGACGAGATCGAGTCCGAGACACCGGAAGACTATAAGCACCATTCCGTCAGATCGAACCCGATTGTGTCGTCGACCTATCAGTCACGCCTGACCCAACTACAGCGTCGCCTCATCTACGGGGCGGCCGCGGCTGGAATTTTTTTCACATCGTTGTTCACTGCGACGCAATGGTTCATCGACAAGGAGGCGCACGCTGAACAGGTGACCGGTACTGAACAAAGGTGGTTAGACGCCTACGAACAGGCGCTCCAAGGTGAAGAGTCGTCACTCATCCAACTGTTGGAACCAAAAGACCGGTCCGAGGAAGAGAATGCTCTATTAGTCGACCTCTATCTTGCAGAAGGAGAAGACCAGAAGGCGCTCGAGCTCACGGATGACCCGATCCTGATCGAGACGAAGTTAGCCGGGCTCAATCTATCCGATAAGGAAAAATTGGAACGGCTCCAGGACTTCCAAGCGTCACATCCGACCAATGAGGGCGCGTTCGATATCGCCGTACTAAAACGGGATCATGAGACCGTGGCCAAGACGGATGACGTGGAGTGGACCGCTCCCCGTATCTCGGCGAAAGTGACCGCCTACCTCTTTCTCGTTGATATCGAGTCCGCAAATGAGTGGGCGTCCAAAACGAACGACCCTGCCGTACAAGTAAAGATCGATAACTATCAAGGCATCATGGCCGCGATCGACGGACTGAACGAGAAACTGAAGAAGACCTCTAGCAAGGACACTTCAGCCCGTGAGAAAATTCAAGCCGCTATCGCTGCTGAAGAAGTTGAGTTGCAAACGATTCTTTATTCAGATTAAGGTAGGTGAAATAATTGAGAACTCAGTCTCTATCACCACGATTCCCGATACATCTAATCTTCCCCGCCCTGTTCTGCCTGTTGGTAGTGCCGGCCGGGATTTTTTATCTACTGAACGGTGTCTACAACATCATTCGACAAATCATGACCCCAATCGTTCAAGACGGGCTGTTGGCCGGGGCGACGGTTCCGACGCTCTCACCCTCTTTGTTCTTGGAGGTGAGTCTTCCTTCTTCGACCGTCTTGTTCGGACTGATCGCGTTCAGTCTGTTCATCGGATTGGTCGTGTTCGGCAAGGTATGGCTGAACTTCCGGGATCTTCGGAAGAATCAAAAAGGGAGCGCCCGCTTCACCTCATTCGATGAACTGAAGCAACAGTACCGTCGCGTCCCGGATCGGAAGAAGCGCTATGACGGATTGGGTGGCGTCCCCGTCGGAAGGGTCAAGAACGAACTGTTCATCGATGACTCGCCTGTCAACAACCTCGTCATCGGGACGACCCGATCCGGGAAGGGCGAGACGTTCGTCTTCTCGACAATCGACCTGTACAGTCGGGCGAGTGACCAGGCGAGTCTGATCATCAACGACCCGAAAGGCGAGCTCTTCGCCGCCTCGAAGGAGACGCTCGAGCAACGCGGCTATCAGGTCGAGGTGTTGAACCTGATGAACCCGCTCCAATCGATGTCGTACAACCTGTTACAGCTGACAATCGACGCATTCCTCGCGGAGAACTACTCGCTCGCCCAACAGTATGCACGCTCGGTCGCCTTCATGTTGTACCATGACCCAAAGGCACGGGACCCGTTCTGGGCCAACTCGTCGATTGACCTGTGCACGGCGCTCATTCTCGGACTTTGCGAGGAGGCGAAGGACACGCCGGAGAAGATCAACATGTACAACGTCGCGCTCATGCTCTCGGACCTCGGCTCACGGACGGTGGTCACGCGGCAAGGACAGGAAATCTCCGCGCTCGACGAATTCTTTCAGCGATTCCCGGAGAACCATCCCGCCCGGCTCCAGTTCGCGACGCTCCACTTCTCGGGTGGCCAGACACGGGCGAGTATTTTAGCCAATACGAATGCGAAACTCGGGATCTTCACGTTGAACGGGACCGGGAAGCTGACGTCGATGAACTCGCTCGACATGCGACGCATCGGCTTCAACCGCTGGATCAGTGGACGGACTGAACCTTTGACACGACTCACATTCAGGTTCCCCGATGGGACGACCCATGCGCTCACGACAGACGACGATGGCAGCTTCATCGTGTACCACGCGTCGTCACTTAGAACCGGAGACGCCGTTCAAATCTCGACTGACTCAAGCACTGCGACGATCCAGCTGGAAGCGCATGATGAGGAGAGTGGACGTTTCCGTTACGCAATCGATGGGATGATACAGATCCGTGAAGTGATGTACCATATGCGTCCCGTGGCAGTGTTCCTCATCGTCCCGGACTATGACCCGACATTCAACGTCATCGCCTCACTCTACATCAAGCAGGTGTACACGGCACTCGCCCGGGTCGCCTCGCAGACGAAACAAGGCAAATGCGAGCGCCAAGTAGTCTTCTTACTCGATGAGTTCGGCAACATGCCGCCGATCGAAGGCATGGCCAACATCATAACAGTCTGTCTCGGCCGGAACATGCGCTTCAACCTCGTCATCCAGGCCTACTCCCAACTCGAGAACCTATACGGAGAGGATTGGAAGACGATTGACGGCAACTGTGGGAACACGCACTATCTGTTGACCGCGGACGAGTCGACCGCCGAACTGATATCGAAGAAGCTCGGTGAGGCGACCATCGTCACGAAATCGCGGTCTGGACAGACGTTCTCGCTCAAGAAATCGAAGACGGAGAACGTGGACGGCCGTCGGCTCATGACAGCGACCGAGGTCATGGGACTCAAAGAGGGCGAGATGCTCATCATCCGTGTCATCAAGCGTCAGGACACGAAGAAACGACGTATCCAGTCGTATCCGATCTTCCTGAGCGGCAAGACGGCGATGAAATATCGTTACGAATACCTGGCGGACGACTTCGACACGGACCGCTCCCTGCATGACATCGACATCCCATGCCGTCACGCCGGTCTCGACTTCGAACAGATCCGTATTCGTTTCGCGAAGCAAGAAGACGAAACGGATATCAATATTCCATCGAATCAGGAAGATAAGTCCTTGACGGTACGAGATGTGCTGCAGGACAGCATCCTCCGCTCCATGTTCGAAGGACATGACATCGGCGGGATGTCCCTCCCCGAGTTCGAGACGAACCTGAACCTAGGAGTTTACGACGTCACCGACAGCCAGAAGAGCTTTTTGAGCACGATGATCGCGAAGCGACTCGAGAAACTGAAGCAAGGTACACCGTAGAGAGGAGGCCGAACCCATGGCCGAGAGTGCGAGAGAAAAGCGAATCCAGAACGAATTGCGTGTCGTTGCGAGAATTATCGAGACGCAGCGCGTCCGCCTCGAACGGGGCGACGTGCTCAATATCCAGACGACGGATGGCTTTCTGACCGTCTATCAGGACGACACCTCAGACACCCCAAAAACTGTTACACTAATAGATAAGTTCGACTTCCGCGTCAACCTGAAAGTCGCGGATCTATTAAAGGGGAAAATCGTCTGACGGAGGGGTAAACGTTATGAGGAAAATCTTGATTGGTGTCCTACTCGGAAGTTCGTTACTTTTAGCATCGTGTGGTGCCGAAAGTTCGAATTATCTTTCTACGACTTCTGTCGAAGAAATTGCAGATATTAAAACTGAGCAAGAAAGTGCATACGTTCTTGTAGACAGCGATAGTCAAGGTAATGAAGGGGCTTACGTTGATACTGTGCGAGAAGTCGCCACAAAAAAAAAGAAAGACGTTCTCTTATTCAATCCGTTTCAGCCTAATGGGGAAGATCTTGAAGAGCGTTCTACCCAAGAACATCCCGAACTTAAAGGTGGCAGATTGTACGAGATGACTGATGGTGAAATCAGTCGTGAATTAAATGTATCTGCGCTTACAGAAGATGAATTAAAGGATCAAGTCACTAACTTCATTAAATAGCCTCTGAATGGAGGGATTCTATGGGTGATAACGAAGTCGTAAATAAGCTACAAGAGTTCACTGATATCCTTAGTCTCAGTACATTGGTACTGGATGCCCTCCGCTCAATGGGTTGGATTTTAATACGTGGCTTAGCAGTATTGATTGATGGACTTGAAAAGGTGACTGACAGCATATTACTAACTAAAACATTTTTTAATAACTCTCAGGTGGTTGAATTCGTTTCTACGATTCAACCTTTTTTGTACGTTCTTTTAGCTGCTAGCTTCCTATTCACGGGTTACCTCATCATTTTTCAAAAGAAATTTGATCGAGAAGGATTTTTAATCAATCTGTTTATCACGTTGCTCATTCTCGGACTATTATCTCCAACGATGACGCAAGTAAGTGAATTCAGTGATACTGCAATTGATTTCACAACTCAAAACTCTGGCGAAAACTCTTCCGGTGAATCGATATCAAATCAGATTTTAAGAGAAAACATTCATGATTTGATTGAGTATGACCGAAACGATTTTTCCGGTTTGGAAGGAGAGGCTTTGAACTCTCTGCCTCAAAGTCATTTACGAAATATCGACATCAACGAAGTATTCGATAGTAATGAATTTCGCTTGGGAAGTACTGGCGAACAAATCTCTCAGTCTAAACTAACCTGGAATGGTGAAACGATGGGAACCTCAAAACTCGACCAAGGTGGCGTCGAATGGAACAACCAGTATTACTACCGCTATCAGCCGAACTGGTTGACCATCTTCGTGACGCTCGGGATCATGGGCTTCACGCTGTTTTCCATTGCTTATAAACTGGCGCGTCTCTCGTTCGAGCTTGCCTTCAACTATGTCCTGGCGATTCTCGTCGCACCGGCTGACCTGCACAGTGGCCAAAAGACGAAGAAGGTCATCCAGAGCATTCTGAACACGTTCCTCGTGATCATCCTGATCTTCGTCTCCATCAAGCTGTACACGATCGGGACCGCCTATCTCGCAGAGACGTTGGACGGGTTCGCCTACCTGATCGCCCTCATCGCCTTCTCGGTCGCCTTGATCGATGGGCCGAACATGGTCGAGCGGCTGTTCGGGATCGATGCCGGGCTCAAACGGGGCTGGGGTGTCGCCCTCGGCGCCTATGCCGCCGGGAAAGGCGTGACCTCGGCCGGTGCCCACGCGGTCTCGAAGGTCGCGCGTTCCACACAAGGCGCACCGAAGATGCCATCGCTCCATGAGGCCGCGACGACGCGGATAGATTCAAACACCGTACCTCAGAATGGTTCACCGCTAAATGTGGCGACCCAAGCTTCACAGCGAGCGGACACCGAGAGACAAAACGCTCCAGACAGTATCGCTCAAGCAAATCAAACCGCCAATCGCACGCAGACCGACCGAGACAAACCGACAAGTCCGCAAGACGTTGCGCAACCAAACAACGGTCAAGAATCCGAGCTTGAAGTGCACGGTTCTCAACACGTGAACGAAGCGTCGGGCCGCACGTCTCCCGAATCGATCCATGCGACGAATCCTAATTCGAATATCGAACGTGGACTCGACCATCAAACAACGTCATCAGAGACACTAAGACCGGAATCGATTCACGATCAGGCGAGCTCTGGGCATTCTCCAAGTCATGCTTCATCGACTCTCGAACCGGTCACCGGGTCCATCGATGCCGCATCCGGACCAGACCACCGTCACAATGAATCGGTAGCCCGAAACGACGCGACGTCACCGACAACTCATGAGGCAACAAATTCAAACGGCTCATCCTCATCTGCGCCTGATTCGAGTGACACGTCATCAGAGAAACACCAAGCACGCGCCCGCCGTACCATTCATCAAGACACCGTGCTCGACATCGAGACCGAGGTCATTGAACAGGTGCGTGAGAATCAGACGCACCGCCATACTCAGAACCGTGATGAGTCGCGACGGATCTATCCGACTTCGCCACCGCGATCTGACAACATGAAGAAAAAGGAGTGATGACCCATGCGCAAATACCGGATCCCAAATGAGGTCACGACCGAGCTCAAAATCAACAAAATGCTCTATCTTCATGACTTCCTGTTCCTCGTCGGGCTCATCGTGCTCCGGCTCGTGACGCTCCCGTTCATCCCGTCCCTGCTCCACATCCCGTTCACGGTCTTCCTCGTCGTCTTCGGGCTGTTCATGGTACTCCGGCCGGCGACGAACCCGCAGAAGCGGATGGTCCACGCGCTCTATTACGCGCTCATCAAACGGAAAGACACCTATCTCGCGCTCGACGCGCACACGAAAGGACGTGACTGAGATGGCTTTCATCGAGGAGTCGCTACAAGAACCGAGACGCACGGGCACCTGGCTCGACGAACAGGACGTGGTCGAGAGACGGAAAATCAAAGATAAGGTCGTCGTCAAACCGACGGTAGCCGAACTGATGCCGGTCGTCGACATCACCGGGAATGATGCATTCGAGATGCGGGATGGGACTTATCTCGACATGGTCCAGCTCACCTCAAAGGACATCTATTCGTTGAACGAGGAGGAAAAAGACCATGACGTGTTCTCACTCGCCTATCTTCTGCAGGCGTACACGCACCCGCTCAAAGTCGTTCCACTGAACACGCCGCTCAGTCTCGAACGTCAGAAGATAAGCATCGAACGACAGATTCGACAAAATCAGACACCGGCCTACCTGCCCTTTCTATTGAAGAAGAAACAGGAACTTGAATACCTCGAGGAGCATCGCACCAATCGCGATTATCTCCTCTTTTTTTATGCCGACGACGAGCGGACGCTACGCGAGCGGAAGACACACCTCTATAAACTGCTCCGCCGCTCGAATCCGATGCGCGAGCTGACGCTCGACCAGAAGGTTCATGTGCTCTATCAACTGAACAACCCGAACACGAAACCGCAACTCGACGCCTGAAGAAAGGAGTGACGCGCATGTGGCAGCGCCTGCGTGACAAGTTATCCAAACAACAGGACCCGGAGACCGTCAAGATCGAAAAAGGCTATAATCCCGACGTCATCGCCAAGATCCAGCCGCAGGGCGGCATCCGGTTTGAGGCCAACTTCGTCCGGCTCGGGGACGGCTACCTGTCGTGCCTCCATGTCTATAAATATCAGTCGCTCGTCTATGACTACTGGCTCGAACCCATCCTGAACATGCCGGGCGTTTTGACGACGCTCGACATCGGGACGGCCGACAAGCGTGAGATCATCCAGACCATCAACAAGTCGATGGCCGAACAGAACACACGCTTCGAGAACGCGAAGGACAACATCGACCGCATCGACGCCCGGGAGACGTATAAGGAACTGAACGAGCTCTACGAACAGATCACCCAGGGCGAGACGATGAAGTATCTACATCTGCGTCTTTATGTGAAGGCGAAGACACTCGACGCGCTCGAGGTGAAAGTGCAGGAAGTGATGGAGGAACTCGAGGCCCGGAACTTCCGCTCGACGATCTTCCTGAACGAACAGGAATGGGAATGGCAGAGCCTGTTCACGAGCTATGACCAGCAACAGAAGCTCCCGAACAGGCGCCGTGGGAAAGAGATCCCGTCTCTCTCCATCGCCGGTGGTTATCCGTTCCACTTCACGTCGCTCCAGGACGCGACCGGCACGTATTACGGGACGACCGACACGAACGGTAGCGTCATCTTCGACCTGTTCCATAAGGACAAACAGCGCAAGTTCTATAACGCGCTCATGATCGGCAAGATGGGATCCGGAAAGTCGACACTATTGAAGAAGACGGTGCTCGACCAGGCGATCAAGGGCAACAAGATCCGCATCCTCGACGTCACGGGCGAGTTCTCCGACCTCGTGCGCCAGCTCGGCGGAAAAGAGATCGCGCTCGACGGGTCGGCCGGGCTCATCAACCCGCTCCATGTCTATAAGACGGTGACGAATAACGACGGCAGCGCCAACGAGGCACTCTCGTTCATGCAGCATCTCTCAAAGATGGCCGTGTTCTATCACTACATCAACCCGGCGGCGACGCAGGAGGAGACGAACGAGTTCGAGATCCTACTTCGTGACCTGTACGTCCGGCACGGACTCTGGGACGAACAGGGCGAACTGCCGATCACGACGCACCCGGCGAATCGATACCCGACGTTCTCCGACTTCTTGCATCTCGTGCGTCGTGAGCTCTACACGGACGACACGCGCACGTCGATCAAGGAAGCGATCAGTCCGAACCGGGTGCGGCGTCTCGAGAACATCGAGCTCGCCGTCACGAACCTCGTCCATAACTATTGCAACATCTTCGACGGCCACTCCTCGATCGACCGGTTCGACGAGGAGCTCATCGTCTCGTTCCCGCTCCGGAACCTGACGAGCCTACGCGACGAGGTGTTCCAGGCGCAGGTGTTCTCGCTCATGAACATGCTGTGGGACGGGATGATCGCCAACGGTTCAAGTCAACTGAAGGCCTACAACCAGGGCGTGCTCCGGACCGAGGAAGCATGCAAGTATCTCATCGTCATCGACGAGGCGCACCACTTGATCAATACGCGCGACATCGCGCAACCGGCCATCCTGTATCTGCAACGTTGTATGCGCGAGGCGCGCAAGTATTTCGGCGGCATCTTCTTCGTGTCGCATCTGATCACCGACTTCGTACCGGCCGGATCGAAGTCCGAGAACGCCGAGAACGTCAAGTCGCTCTTCCAATTGACGCAGTACAAGATCATCGGCGAACAGGACGCGGAGAGCATCCCGATCATCCAGACGGTGTTTGATGGCCAACTCTCGAATTCCGAGATGCGCATCATCCCCTCGCTCGAGACGGGACGCGTCGTCCTCAGCATCTCCGGCGTACAGAACCTCATCTTTGACGTCGATGTCGCACCCGAGGAGCTCGCCCTGTTCGGTGGAGGTGCCTGATGTGGGCGGCCGCGAAACGGACCGCTCGCTTCGCTGTCACGGCGAAATGGCAGCTCGCGACGCTCAAGTGGCGACTCATCCTGCTGGGGATCTCGGCACTCGTCTTGTTCCTGGTCATTCTCGTCGTCGGAATCCTCGACACGCTCACAGGTGTCCAGAACGAACAACCGACCGACGTCCCGTTCGACACGGCCGGCAGTCTCCAAGTGAGCGAACAGGTGCTCCAATATCGGGGCTTGGTCGAATCAGAACTGATGAAGCACGGGCTGGCCGAACAAACGAACCTCGTGCTCGCGCTCATGATGCAGGAGAGTGGTGGACGTGGGAACGACCCGATGCAGGCGAGCGAATCGAAGTGTGGACGTATCGGATGCATCACCTCCCCCGAGGAGAGCATCGTCTACGGCGTCGAACATTTCGCTTCCGTCTTCGAACGGGCGAACCGCGACGTGCAGCTCACATTGCAGAGTTACAACTTCGGTGGCGGCTTCATCGACTACGTCCAGGAGAACGGCGGACGATACTCGAAAGAGCTCGCCATCTCGTTCTCGCAGATGATGTACCAACGCGTGAAACACACCGGTATCTATCGTTGCCATCGACCGAGTGCGGTCCAGCACGGCGCCTGTTACGGTGACATCGAATACGTCGACGCGGTGCTGAAATATCTTACGCCGGTCGCCGTCGCCGACGGGGTCATCACGAAAGAGCTGTTGTCAGGGTTACGTTCCCCGCTCGCCATCCCGCTCAATGTGACATCGCGTTTCGGGTGGCGCGTCGTCTTCGGACAACGGGACAACCACACCGGTATCGACTTCAGTTGCACCCCGTCTGATACAATCCACGCGGTCAAGAGCGGCACCGTCATCTATAGCGGGAACCGCGGTCCGTACGGCAATCTCGTCCAGGTCCGCCATGACAACTACATCACGGCGTATGCGCACCTGAGTCGTCTCGGCGTTCAAAGCGGACAACAAATTGATGCCGGACAAGCGCTCGGGTACTGCGGTACGACCGGCCGATCGAGCGGGAACCATCTGCATTTCGAGATCAAGACGAGTGAATGGTCCGGTCACATCGACCCCGCTCCGGTCTTCGGATTTTGAGTCATGGATGTATGGAAAGGAGGAGAAAGAATGAACTTCACTGCACGTCACCTCGCCTATCTGTCCGGGGTGCTACTTCTCATTTCGCTCGCGGCGAACGCCTTTTTCTATCAACAAGTGACGGCTGTCACGAGTACTTCAAACGCGAGTGAGACACAAAACGAGAGCATCACTCCCTCTAAGTCAGTCACTTTCGAAGATACGCCGTCGGACACTGAACAAGTCGTCGCATCAACAGAGACCGAACGGATGAAAGAGCTGACAACACGCGCGACGCGCTTCGTCGAGTACGCCTTCACCATCACGAAGGACAGTTATACGACCCAGAAGCGACAGGCAAAAGACGTCATGTCGGAGGAACTCGCGGCCACGCTCTTCGCCGCGGACGGCAGCGATGTCGGCACGTTCGAGACGACCGTCCGCGACATCGAGGTGTTCCCTTCTCTCTCCGGAGAAGATTGTCTCGTCCGGTTCGAACAGGACCTGTTGATCACCGAGACGGGTTATGAAGAGACGACGCAAGAACTATTGGCCCTGACGTTCGAGCCCATCGATGGACGTTTGGTCGTCACCGAGATGGAAGACCTGACACCGGAAGGAGGGATTTAAATGCGACCGAAAATGCGACGACGTCTCACCCAGAACGTCTCCCGACTCTACCTAGGACTCGGCGTGTTCTTTGTCATCGGCTTCCTCTTCTTCGGCACCTCGTCGTTTTTCTTTGCTGAAGAGGCACCGGTCAATGAGACGCCGATCAACGAGGCAGTCCGGCTCTCGAACGGGGAGACCGTGACGCTCCATGCCTGGAGTTATGACACGGAAAAGCGGACGATGCGCGTCCGACTTACACTCGATGAGGCACCGGGTAACACAAACAATCATGTCTTCCGCTATGTCTACAAGGCACGTCCGGATTCCGAGAAGGAAGTTGATTTGCTCTACGACCGGAACGACCAGTACGTGCTCGAATTGGCTGATGTACCGAACGACTTCGAGCAACTCGCTGTCCGAATCTACGGATTGAATACGTCACAACCGCTTGACGAACTCACACCCGAGGAACGAGAAGACGGTCTCCTGACGTCCCTCTATGCCGACCGTCGGACCATCGAACAGGCGAACCACACCTCATCTGACGAGACAATCTTCACGAGACTATTCGTCGAGGACGAGCTCACGGAGACCGAACGACAGTTGGAAACGGCGCAACAATCGGTCGAGGCGCAGCGGCAACAGATCAAACGACTCGACCGCAACAAAGAGGAGCTTGAAGATGAACTCCCCTACCTCTCGCTCGACGAACAGGTCGAACAGGAGAACGAGATCTTCGACATCGGACGGAAGCGCGACGAGCTTACACTCGAACTCGAGAAACTTGAACAGTCGGTCGTAGCACTCGAAGAAAAGCACGACAAGTTGCGCGTCCGGCTCCGGGAACTATCGATTTAAGTGGCACATCTCGTGCCAAATCGCTGGTTTTACTGGCACATTTCGTGCCGTTTTCAGACTTTTGGTGATATCACGGAAACCCCAGGCTCTGCCTGGGCTATCACGACAAGTGATAGCAGTTTCCCCTTATGCTCTTTGAACGAACTTTTCGAACGTTGGCAATATGTATCCTCTAGAAAGGTGGTCAGGCAGATGAATCTGTTACTCCGCGACATCGATCCCGTCATCGTGAAGCAGATCGACGAATGGGCGAAGGAACACAACCGCTCCCGGCAACAATATTTGAAAGAGCTGCTCGCCTCCTGGTGCGCGAACGGTATCCAATCGACGCAGGTCGAGCGGCTCGAACGACAGCTCGAGGCGAATACGCTCCATTTGAAACGGAGCGCGGACGAGCTCGCCGAGGTGACCCGGTTGTTGAACGAGGTGATGCAGGATGCATGAGACGCCGGGTGTCGTCATCAAATCGAAGTTCAAGGTGCCAAGCACAAAAAAAAAGTCGCGTCGCTACACGACATACCTTGATTACATCAATCGACCGGATGCGAAAGACAGCCGCGAACAGTTCGAGACGTATCACGACTATATGGAAGACGAGACGAAGTCGAGCGGTCTGTTCACGCGTGAGGACGATCGATTGGACGACAAAAAACGCCGGGCTGTACGTGACATCTTCAAGCATGCGCAAGAGAACGGAAGCATCCTCTGGCAGGACGTCATCTCGTTCGACAACGCCTGGCTTCGGGAGACCGGTGTGCTTCACGACGACCTCGTCGATGAGAAACGCTTGATCCAGGCGACACGGAACGCGGTCGAGGCGATGCTCCAAAAAGAGAAGATGGTCCATGCCTACTGGACCGGTGCCGTGCATTACAACACCGACAACATCCACGTACATGTCGCCATCGTCGAGACGAGCCATATGCGTGAGCGCGGAAAACGCAAACCAAAATCGATCGAGCTGATGAAGTCGAAGGTCATCCATTCGCTCGCCGACAGGACGAAAGAACAGGAGAAACTGAACGCCTTCATCCGCGACGAGTTGGTCGCCCACAAACGGAACCGGAAGATTAAATCGCTCCCGAACCGTGTCCTGCATCCCGACCTCGTCCGTCAGTTCAAGGACATCTATGAGCGGTTGCCGGAAGACAAACGACAGTGGCGCTATAACATGAACGGGATACAGCCGCTCCGTGAGTCGCTCGACCGTCTGACCGACCGCTACATCGACATTCACTTCAAATCAGAGTTTCAAGCCTTCAACGAGCGACTCGAACAGGAGGTGTCTTTCCATCGTCGCAGCTACGGCGACACGGAGAATGCCGAGCGGTACCGGACGACAAAGCGACAGGATCTCTACACCCGGATGGGGAACGCCATCCTCTCCGAGATGCGCGACTTGTCAAAAGAACAGGTGACGTTTGAGAAAAATGGATCCCCTAAACATCCGGTCCGACGCGCATTCAACCAACAAAAGCTATTCAACGAATCACTCTACCGAATCGAGCGGCATATGAACGACGAGTTCGAACACCTGAAGAATCAACGTGCTTTCGAACAGCTGGAGCGGGACATCGAATATGGAAAGTGAGGGAGGACGATGGAAGAATTGAGACAAATCCGTCTTCGGTTGAAGCCGGAGACGGTCACGTATTTAGAGGAGTTCGCCGAAGACAAACGCTTCGGCCATCTCGGCCAGGTCATCGACCATCTAGTAGAGGAACATAAGCAACTGTCTGACGAGAAGTGGGACATGCAGTTCCTCACCCGCTCGATCAGCACGCAGGTCTCATGTCATATTGAGAAGTTAATCAATGAGCAGGTCTCGACGGAACTCGAGCGGATCCGGCTCGCCGCGAACCGCTCCGACCGCCACGGACAGATCCTGACGGAGCTCCTGCAGGCGCTGATGCAGACCGAAGGCATCGAGGACATCATGACGACGGACCAGTTCAAGCCGACGTTCCTCGCGACGGCGGAACGTGTCGTCCAGGAACGCATCGAGTACCAAAAACAGAAGAAAGACACGTTAACTTTTGAGAGAGGATGAACTCTATGCGACCACTGGAAAGCCCCTTCACGATGGGACAACTGTTGACGCTTCAACCCGATACCGTCACGGTCCTCATCTATGGAAAACGTTACGACATCTCGATATCCATATCTGAGTATCAGCTTTTAACCGCCATCTCGCAAGACGAGATCGCCTTACTTCCCGTCAATTTCGATCGGACGCGGCTGTTACTCGACATCTCGGAATCATCGCCACAAATCGAACGTGAACTGAACGAATTTACAGATACTGAAGAATCTGTCACCGACTTGTTGAAGGAAGGAGTCTGACACGATGGCCAAGATGAAGACGAACGAAGAACGAAAGGCCGAGCTCGAGGCCTTGACGGAACAAATGGGAAAACAGATTGACAGCTACTTCGAGAGTCCAGAGAAAATCCGGGAACATCTGCAGTTTCTCGGCAAGTTTCATCAATACTCGATGCGAAACGCGGTCTTGATCGAGTCCCAATTTCCCGGCGCGGTCGCGGTCGGCTCTTATCCGTTCTGGGAGAAACAAGGCGCACAGGTACAAAAAGGTGAGCGTGGCATCAAAGTATTTGTCCCGAACCCGGTGACGTATGCCCTACACGAAGATGAATGGGTATCGCTCAGCAAGGCACCGAAGCCGATCAAGGAAGGCGTGAAACAAGGACGCATCCCGTCACGTAAGATGATGTACTTCAAAATCGGTCACGTGTTCGAGTACACGCAGACCGACGCGCGCGAGAAAGGAATCGAGGTCTCGGACATCTTCAAACGATATCACCGGGACGGCGGGCTTGAGAACGAACAAGACATCCGTGACGCCTTGACGACGCTCGCGGATGCCCGGAATGTGACGCTCTTGGAGGACCCGCTCGACGAGATCGGGACGGCGAAGGGGTGTTACTACCCTGAATTGCATGCGATCGCCTTGAACCCGCGGAACACATCGATCGAGGACGTCAGTGTCCTGATCCACGAGCTCGCCCATGCGGAGTTGCACAATCAGGAACGGAATTTTGAACGAGACCAACCGCTCACGGCACCCGAGAAGGAGTTCCAGGCCGAGATGGTCGCCTATGTCGTCTCACATCAGCTCGGGTTCCCGACGGATGACTTCTCGCCCTCCTATCTGGCCGGTTGGACGAAAGACAAGGAACTCCTCGACAAGGAAAAATTGTTGCAGGAGGTCCATCAAACGTCCGCGACCTTCCTTGAACATATCGAGACACACTTAGAGAAGGTGAACACCTTGGAGCAAGAGAAGGAACAGACGCCACTCGAATATCTTGAGAAGCTGAACCGAGGCATGGGCACGGGATGGGAAAAAGCGAACCTCAACCTTTATGAGCGCGTTCATTCTATACAGAGTGTGTTTCCCGAGGAAATCGAGAACTACCTGAACGCAAAAGCGACCCTCGAGACGAACCTGAAGGTGGATCGTATCGATGAGCCGCTCATGTATATTCACGATAAAGGATTCGGGTTCCAGTCATTCGGTGTCGCAAACAATCACGATTTTAGTGAAGATACAATCGTCGCCTACACGGTCGCCTTACCGGGTAAATCATTGATCAGCGGTCACTTCGATCCGGAAAGGACCGTGCATCCATTACACGACTTTGAAAAAAACAAACGGTTAGAAAAACCGATTCTAAAGTCTCTTGAAGACCGTTGGCATGACATACTACTTGAGAAAGAGAAGAAGTCCCTCTCTAGAACAGCAATGTTTAACATCGAAAGACTAATATAAGTATTAAGAGATATGGGCTTTTAAATAGAGCTCATATCTTTTTTACATAATCAATCAATATCAGTTTACTGTTTATTTGGTGTTGGGCCTCTCGTTTGTATCCAAGCTTTTCATAGAAATGATGATTTCTAGTATTCAAATGAGGTGTATCTAATCTCCATTCCTTAGCGAGTGGGAATTCTGCTTCAATTAAATTTATTATTTCAGTCCCAAAGCCTTTGTTTTGATACCGTTCAGATAAAAAGATTCGATTTAAACGATATCTCCCTTCACTCATATCTCGAATGTCAGCTCCGCCAGCAATTTTTCCATCAATCCAAATGGTGTAATGAATGAACAGCTCAATCTTCTTGATTAGCCGTTCTACCGGCTCGTTAACAGGACTGGTATCATAATCTTCATACTTTATTAAATCCTTTTGAAAGGCTTCCTTTTGTATGTCCAATAATACAGATGCTTCATGTTTACTCGATCTTTGGATAAGTAACATATCGGTTCTCCAATTCTACAAATTATGCAATCCTTAAGCTTTATTCATTTCAACCCTAAAAGCGTCAAAAACGATCTGATATATGATTTTTCAGGTTATAATTTTGTCCCTATGTTTTCCCATCCATAGACAATCTCTCGATAATCAATTCCGTGAATTTTAACTGAAGTAACTTCTATTTCCTTACCTCCCAACGCTTCATAAAAAAGTCTGCTGGGGTTCTGATCTAAAACAAAAACCTTCAGAGAGGAAAATCCTTCATTCACCAATTCTGATGCAACTGCATCAAATAACAACTTACCTAGTCCTTGATATTGATAGTGTTGAAGTAGATAAATAGAATACAATTCTCCTGTAAATGTCGGACAAACTGCTTTTTCGGATGGTCCTCCATGTGCAAACCCAACAATCTCTTCATCTAAATTCTCGACCACATAGACTGTTTGATTTTGGAGAATATTGTACCATTTCAATTCTTTGGTTTTATAGTTTAAGTCCTTCAAGTAATCTTCTGATAAAATGCCTTTATATGTCGATTGCCAACTATCTATTTGTACTTTGGCAATATGATAGGCGTCAGATGGTTTTGCGATTCTGATCTTCATAAGACTTCTCCCTCGTCATATTTTTCGTGCTTTGCCTAACAAATTTGCGCTGATTTTTAAGAAGGTTAATCCTCCCAAAGCTCATCCATCAACTCATCGATTTCTTTTGATAATCGTTGCTTTTCCTCTACATCTATCTCAACTCGCCCATCTTCGTAAAACCAAAGCACATCACCTGGTTGTACCGCGTCAGGGATTTGTGACTTTGGAATGTCTTCCATCACTTCCCCGAATTCGACAACCGCCAAATTCCCTTCAAATCGGTCAATGATTCCTCTGCGTCGCTTCACTTGGATTTTTTCACGGCGTAGCTCGAGCCGTTCCCCGTGATGATGATTGTACCGTTCTTGTCTGTGCGAAGCGTGTTCACGTTTTGACGCTTCAAGTTCGTCACCACTTCGGACGTCGGGTGACCATAGCTGTTCTTCCCGACGCTGATGATGGCATGCTTCGGTTTGACCGTGTTCAGGAACGCGCTGCTCGTTGATGTCTTGGCACCATGATGACCCACTTTCAATACATCCGCCCGGAGCGTCTGCTTCTTCGCCATCATATCCTTCTCAGACACATGTTCCGCGTCCCCTGTGAACAAGAATGTGTTCTTCTTATACGTCACGTGCAGGACAGCACTCCAGTTGTTCAAGTCGCTGTTCGAGTAGGCTTTGACCGGCCCAACAAATTTTGCATTCACGCCTTTGAGCGGGAGTGAGACACCCACCTGAGCGGTTTTAATGGTCCTCCCTTCTCGTTTGACGGCTTGAAGGAAGTCTTTATAGGCCTGTGTCGTATGCTTCACTTTAGGTGCGTAAACGTTCTCGACACGATAGGCATCCAGGATCTCATCTAATCCACCGATATGATCTGCATCCGGATGCGTTGAGATTAATATTTCGATATCGTCAACTTTTTGTTTCTTGAGATAAGCGACGATAGCGTCACCTTTTCCTTTGTTCCCACCGTCGATGATGACGTCCTCACCGCTCGGCATTTTGATGTAGATGGCGTCTCCCTGCCCGACATCGATATAATGGACTTTGATGCTCGCAGCGGCCGATGCCTCTCCGTATGGCGATACCAATAGCGCTCCACTAAATAGAACGGCACTCCCAATCTTGATCAATTTATTCATCTTCTATCACTCCACTTAAAGTTTATTGTAAAATTATCCAACACACCTTTATTATAATCCGGTATTTGTTAAATGGCTTCAAATTATTTTTCCATCGAATCAATTAATAACCAAGGTGTTCCTGAAGAAAAAAGAGTCGCGTAAAGAGAATTTGCACAGGAATACAAAGAGAACATATACACCGGTTTTGACTTTTCTATTTTCTACTTTTTGAGATTTTATAATGGTTCGTGCACCTTAAATTAGTACATGGTTCTCTTACGCTTATAGTTAGTTTGATCTTTTCATGAAATGACTTAAAGTAAAAGGGAATGTAATGTGTACTTCACAACAATAAAGCCATGGAGTGATATTGCTTTATGTCCGAACTCTGTGATAATCTATTGTCAAATTAATTAGACCGGTCAAATAAAGGAGAATATTATGAAATCCATGCTTGTTCTGACGGAATTAAACCAGTTAAAAGCTCTAAGTGTTCCAATCCGTGCCGAAATCATGATGCGTTTAATTGAGAGACCACTTACCGGTCAGATGTTATCCGAACTACTCAATTTATCACGACCAAAGGTCCATTATCATCTCAAAGAGTTGGAAAAAAACAATTTGATTGAACTTGTAAGAACCGAGGAGAAGGGCGGGATTTTACAGAAGTTTTATCAATCTGTCGCTAGGGGATTCACTCCTTCTTCTGAACTGCTTCCCCACGTAGAATTTGTGAGCGAAACTTCTAGACAACTGTTGCTACAAATGACAGAGGCAACCAAGTCTGCCCTTTTATCTGCACCGAGTAGAGCCTTTTCAAAACAGCATGATGGCCATTCTCCTCATGACTTAGATCATGTCGGGTCAATGTGGCAAATCGAGGTTTCCAAAGATGAATTCAAAGAATGGATTAAAAAATATCATATATTGATGAACGAATTAAATGCATTGGGTAAGTCTGAAAGGGATAAGGGAGATCAACATCTATACTACATCTCAACAATGGCGTTTGAGATAGATGAACCCGTGTTTGGAGAGGTAGAAAAGCAAACAGAATAAGGCGAACGCCTTTTTCTTTGAAATGTTAGTCAATTTTTTTTGACTGGTAAATTTTAATTGAATTAAGGAGGATACATATGCTTTATTTGCTTAAGAACAGAAACTTCTGCCTGCTCTTCATCGGGAGGATTGTTACGAATGTAGGAGACAGTTTGTATTACGTAGCGACCATGTGGCTCGTTCATGAGCTGGGAAAAGACCCCTTCTTAACAGGTCTTGCCGGATTTTTAATTCTTCTACCGAAGGCATTGCAGTTTTTAGTCGGCCCCCTCGTCGACAAGTGGAAAATCAAGAAAACTCTTGTTTTCACTCAGTCTCTACAAGCCATTCTTCTTTTATTCATCCCTTTTGCTCATGCTACTGGCATATTGAGTGTATGGATGCTGTTGACCTTTATGCCTCTCGTTGCCTGTATCGAAGAATTCGCTTATCCGACTCAGACTAAAGCGTTACCTTTGGTTCTACAGAAGAGTGAGCTCGTCAAAGGAAATGCGCTCTTCTCGTTCGCTTATCAAGGGATTGATTTGGTCTCCAACTCAGTGGCCGGTCTATTGATTGCCTTTTTTGGAGCGATCACAATCTTTTGGATCGACTCAATCACCTTCACTCTAGCTGCACTCTGTTTTACTTTCTTAAAGCTACCTGAACAAATTGTCGAGATAAATACATTTAATAACACTAGTGACAAACCTGTTGGGCGCTATAGACGTGATTTGATTGAAGGCTTCCGGGTCGTATTCCGTTCCTATCTGTGGGTGTTCACGGTAGGAGCAATCGTCGCAAATTTTACGATTGGTATGGTGGTGGCCATCCTTCCTACATTCTCCGAAAAAATTGGAGGGGTGCAGACGTACGGGATTCTTCTATCAGCGATTTCTGCCGGCTCTTTGATTGGCGCACTGTTGGCCCCTATCTTGGGACGATATCACATCGGGACACTTTCAATCACCTGCTTCTTTCTTGGCGGTATCAGTTGGATCTCAGCAGCCATATTTCCGTCACTCCTGTTCACTGCTTGTTTATTTGGTTTGGCCTGGGTTCCAATAGGAGCGGTGAACGTGTTGTTTGCTGGTTTAATCCAATCGATTGTACCGAACGATATTCTGGGACGGGTCAACTCCGTATCGTATAGCCTCAGCATCTCAGCAATGCCGATTGGGTCATTGGTCGGAGGATACTTAGGTAAATACATCGACAGCACACTCCTGTTTTCCATCTGTGGCTTAGGCATCATATTCATTGCGCTCGTCTGGAGTATACACCCTGCCCTTCGAACCTTGCCGCCTGCAAGTCAAATTAATGCACAAACTTTAAACATCGTAGCAACAAAATTGAAATCTGATTCGGGGCGTGAGCACATTTAGAATTCGAGTCCATCCCCAGCAATCTACAGAAAGTCTCATGTGATCTACCTCATTTGCCCTTTCCTCGAATTCTTCACTGTCAGCTTGTGAACATGTACGATACATTTTAAATAAAAAGGAGTTACCCCATGCATCTTCATGAATGGCTCAACCACCACTACAAAACAGATATTCTTCGTTTTGAACATTTGGAAGAATACGTACATGCGACATCGGAAGAACTCGAAGCCTGCATCGAGCTGATTAATCCCTGGTACAACATCCTGTTGAAGTCCTCTGACGGGGTGGAGAGCGTCATGAACAGCTTGGAGCGTAATCTGCTTCGTCAATTTGGCAGGGAAAAGAGGATGGCTAAAGTCATCCTCGAGATTGACGTTGAATTGCTGGAAGATGCTTTGACTTTTTCTCAGAAAGAGAAGGCCCGTGTAATCGAAACAGTCACCTATCATATGCAGGGGCAGGGCATAAAAGATTGGCGCGCTGTCAGGATGCAAAGGATGTAACTTCTCCTTTATACGATTAAAACAATGTCGAATGTTTTCAAGACATTTTTATTTATGATTACCTTGTACTTTATCGAGCCGAATCTTCTAGATTAATGCTTGGATAATCTGTTCATTTCTCCCCGTGAAATCGATTAGGTACATGAGGATACCGCTGTGGGGTTTTTGTGTTCGCGTTCAGGTGTTGCACTAAATTTTATAATTCATCGTTTCTAAAAAATCGTCATTTAAAACATTTTTACACTAGTTACTATTTGTATTTTTAACCTTTTAATGTATTATACATACAAACATAATTGACAGGAGTGGTCCGATGCACATAGAAAATCGAAAAATTTTAATTACAGGTGTTACAGGGACACTCGGAGGACGCGTTGCATCTAAAATGAAAAATGAAGGCGCCGAGGTTATCGTTCTAATTCGAAACCAATCTTTAGCACAAAAATTTCGTGATGAGGGGTTTGTACCTCTCATTGGTGATTTAACAGACTCAACTTATTTATGTAAAATCATGAAAGGGGTTGATTATGTTATCAACTGTGCGGCATATCTTGGGGAAGATACTGAACTTGCGATAGCTTCAAACATTATGGGAGTAAAGTTTCTGGCTCACGCAGCACTAGATAATAGTGTTAAAAAATTCATCCATATTTCTACGACATCGGTTTATGGGGAGCCTCAAAGCGGACACCTCGATGAAGATTCACCCCTCGCATATGACCACCCAGAAACATATATCTCCACTAAAATTCGTTCTGAACAAATCCTGTCCACTTATAATGACAAAGGTCTCCCTGTTATTGTTTTGAGATCTGGTGCTATCTGTGCAGAAACGAACTCCTATTGGGGTGACAATCAAGTTAAACGCATGCTATCCTGCGACAATGTAACATGGGTTCATCCTGATGACTCCGTTCCGTGGGTCCATGCCGATAATCTAGCTGAAATGATTTACATAGCTTTATTACATGGCATAGACGGAGAAGTGTACCACGCCATAGATTTGAATGTAGACGATCGCAATTTTCGTGTACAGTTAGCCATTGCTGCCAAAAAGAAAATCATTACTCCTAATCGCCAAGTAGAGAATGCGACCTACACATTCGATAAGATTCGAGAAATCGGATATAGACCGCTTAAAACATTTGAGCAGACTATGAATAACCTTATAAAACTTGTACCACGCTAACCTAAAGTTCATCGTTAAGAAACACAAATGTCTAATCTCATTTCTTAACACAAAAACACCATTCGGTCGAATGGTGTTCCTCTTTGCTTATATGACTCGTTGAACGCATTTGAGAGTTAAGCATTTTTAATAAGTGCCCGCTGATTATAGATTGCAAGACATCAGCCCCTTTGTTAAATAAGTTGTGCTTTCACAAATACCATTCAGTCGTCTATCGTGCTACAACTATCATCTGCTATCCGCTTCCTTTTTATACATGCCTGTTCTCTTTTTAACCCTGACATGCTCAATCAACGCATGCATAATTTGTTCTTCTTTGAGGCCAAAATCTTGATCAAACGGTACCCGCTCCCCTTCGAATAGAAACGCATCGACCAAGTAAAGAACCCGTGGTTTTTTACGCGGAGCGCTGTCTTTGAGACATCGTTCCCAGACGAACTGCCCGAACTCTTTTGAATGACCCCTGTGCTCGATCGCATTTCGTACCATCGTCCGTGTGATTTCAAGATGATCTTCCCATAGCCAACGACCGGCCACTTGATGCCACATCTCGATACGCCCCTGCTCTTTAATCGCTTCTACATCGACTTCGACATGATACACGGCCTCTTCTTCATTCTTGACGACATCCCGAGCTTCCCCTTTCACCGACTCCGGATACATCTCCCACCCTTCGGGCATCCGTTCTTTGATGAACTGCTCGAGCGAATCCTCACTGATCCGATAGCCTTTTTTACGCGACTCGAGCGGTTCTGCCTGGATCACGCCTTTTCGCACCCAGTTGCGGACCGTCTCCTTATGGCTTGTGAGCTTGTTCTTCGATAAGATTTCAAATGCTTCGTCAATTGTATACATGGTAAACCTCCTTTTAACACAACTATGATTTTATTAAATAATACCATAAACATTGTATTAAAGTAAGCTGTTACTTTAATCGATTGCGAATTGATTAGAAATTATTAAATGGATATCAACCAAAAACACCATTCGGCCGAATGGTGTTTTACTTGAAAAGTCTTGAACCCTCTAGTTGTGTTCAAATCTAATGAGTTAAACTGCACAAATTATATTTGTAGTCTATAAAGAATCCTATCAAGAATGGACCATCTCAACTTTCAGCTGACATTCTGAAAAGATCTAGAAGTACAGTTGGACTAATTTCTGAACCAATTAAGTTTTGATTCCAGTCTACTCCACAAAGAAGTTCATCCTCCTCCATATTTGGTAGCCACACATCGATAAAAAGTCTTAAAGGTAATTTTATTAAATGATAGTTTGACCATTCCTCTTTTTTACAAGCGAGTGCATAGCTTTCTGTAGAGAAAAATAACAATACGTCTGTATCTTCTTCATTAGATGGTGCGTAAGCCCACCCTTCATCTCTATCCTTAGACAATCCATACACAGTTCGAGAAGATTTAACTCTATCGATAAAATGCGTAACTTTCTTATTACTGTCTTTTGAAAAACTTAAATTATTTGAGATTGTGTTACTTTCCGAGTCAATAAAACTTTCAAGGGAATCAGACACTTTGATAATTTGATTTGATTCGTGATTCCAAACGAATAACTCCTCATTCGCCGACATTTTATAACCTAAATGATTTCCGGTTCCGTTATCTCCTATCACAATAAAATCACCTGAGATTTCATTTTTTAGTTCTTCATTTGCTCTAATAATATCGTCCCAAGTCTTATTAATGTATCTTCCATCTTTTATAGGGTAAAGTTCCCATTCATTAATAGAGTATTTATTTCCTTTTAAATATAATTTTTTAAAAGATAATGGGAAAACAAAATTAAGTTTTTCTTGAACTTCAATTATTGATTTTTCTGATACACCAGGTAAACTAGACAACCTCATACAAAGTGCACTCCTTTTTTATTAAATTAAAAACGTAGATACTTTAGCGTGGATACCTTTTTTTATTCTTTCTACCATTTTTATCGATTCTATGTTGCATTCTATGTTGTTTAATAATTTGTGCAGATGAGTATTCATAACCATACCCATGTCGTGCTTCGAATCCTCGATGATGCGCTAAATGATACCCAGGAGGGTTTCTTAAATTTTTTCCTCGACGTCCAGATGAAGAAGATTTTTTAGATTGTCTTATTTGATTCTTCATATACCCCCTAACATGTTTTGGTAATTTGGGATCAGTCGCCAGTCCTCGAAGTTTTGCTTGTCTATTTTGTCTTCCCACAGCGTATAAAGCTTTCCCGGCTTTATACACTCGACCAAATCCAGTAGCGCTATTGGCTGCACTATAAGCAGTATAACCCCATTTTTTCCAGCCTGTATATCCGCGAGACTTAGCTGTTTGATAACCGGTATAAGCCCCATAGCCAGCCTTAACCGCAATCCAAGCCCATGTTCCGTCTGGATCGACTTTCAGAACCGGATTATTGTCCGCATACGAGTAGCCATTCGCCATCGAGACGGTCTCATCGGCATCAAGTTCTGGATCGATGGATAAGAAGACGGCCTGTTCTGGATGGTAGTAGCGTGCCATCAAGTAGTAAAGCGCCAAGTCTTCATCATAATAGTACGACGCATATCGGATTGGTTGACCTGTCAGCTTCGAATCGGTGATATTCGTCGTAAGCGGTTTGCCCCACGTGTCATAGGTATATTTGGCAGCAACGTTACCTGAAGTGTCCGTAATCGCTACGATATCTCCACGATAGTTCCGTTGATAATTGTACCATGTCCCGTTTGTTTTTAGCCCGACAAGGATATGGTCCGCATTATAGACGTACTCTCGGATTGGTTTGCCGGCCGTATCTGTCTCGGCCATCAGTCGGTTCGAATCTCCGTCGTAATGGAAGCGAATCGTACCACTCGGCCCCGTCTTCTGGATACGGCGCCCTTGTTCGTCATAAACAAATTGCCATTTCTTTGTCCCGTTGACTTCTTCAATCGCAGTCAGTTTTCCTAGACCGTCCCATAAATATTTCAGACGTCCGTCATTGATCCGGTTCCCGTCTGCATCATACGTAATGGCTTGACTCTTGAATTCTGTCATCCGGTTTGAGTTATCGAACTCAGCTACGACTTGGTTGTTGATATGTGTGCGATTTCCTCGTTTGTCATATGTGTAATTGATCGTCTGTCCGTCAAGTGTCTTCTCTTCGACCAATTGATCCATCGCGTCATAGGAATAACTCGCAGTTTGTCCATCTTTCTTTAAACCTGACAGGTTTCCATATTGATCGTAACTATAACGCTCAAATGCAATCTGTTTGTCACCAGCAGAGGCGGACCATGCTGATACGGCACCAGTCTCATCGAACTCGACGAGCGACTCACCGGCTTGTCCTGGCATGGTGATCTGCGTCGTCTTACCATCCTCATTATGGCGGAAAGCCCAATGTTGACTATCGACAGTTACCCCATGGTTCCGTTTGGCGATGTCATAGGTGAAGTCACGCTTCGTTCCCGCTAACGTCATTGAGAGTGGAAGCTCTGTCCCGACACCATTCACATCTTCGTAATCCCATGTCTGGAGCACTCCATGGTAATCCGTCAGGTTCAACAGACGTCCTTTACCAATTTCGTCATTTTCTTCGTCACCTGGGTCATATTCGTACTTCTTCTGTTTCGAGCTATCATTTCCCATTTGAACCGAGAGGATGTCACCAGAAGATGAATCATATGCATACTTGAATCGGCTCGTCGTTTTAATACTTTCTTCCGTTCCCGTCTCACTTGTCGGATCAGTACTCTCTACCTTTGTTGTCTCTTGCAGTTCAATGATATTCCCTTCGTCGTCGTAAAGTTTAGATAGGCTGTTCCCTGAAGGGAGAAGCGTTTTTGTTAAGTTACCAGTGTGAGGCGCATATTCATACGCATACTTCTGCCCCCCTGGACGAATGACCGAAGTGATACGACCTTTCAAATATCCATATTTAGTGAGTGTCCCATCAAATACCTTTTGTGTGACCTCACCTTTTTTATTGTAATCATAGGAAATGACAGTCCCGTTCTCTGCGGTTGTCGTCTTCAAACGCCCTAATAGATCATAGGTGTTCGTCCGTGTGCGATTCCCTTGACCGACGGTTAAGACATTCCCGAACGCGTCGACCGTATTGGTCACTGGAAGTTTCGTCAGCCCGGCGTCTTTTAAGACGTGGTTTCCTTGCTTGTCATATGTCGAGTCAGACACGACTCGTCCGATTGACGCTCTGACCGCATCGATAAGAATGGTGCTAGTCGAGTTATTCTTAATAGTGAGTTCGATTTTCACGAGCTTCTTGTTCTCATCTGAGGTCAATTGGATGGTTTGACGTTGCCATGTCGCGTCGTTGTCTTTTCCAGTATAGTCTAAGGCATGGAATGCGGCTGTCTTCTGTACCGTCGTTCCGTCCTCATATGTCGCCACCACGTTCAGTGAATCTGTTTTCGAAGCCTTTTGTGCCAAGGCACTCACATAGAACGGTTTTGCTATCGATTGGTTAACAATAATGGTTTGTTTCGCCGTTCCATCAGGTTGAAGGCTCAAGCCACTCTCACTCATATAACCTGTCGAGCTTGCTGTAGCCTTCACCAGCTGCCATTTGTTGAGGCCATCGAATCCGCCCTGTTCGACATGGTTGAACGCCGAGGCCGAGATGGCATGCCCTTGTGTCGCAGTGTCGAGTTGCACCTCGTCAAACAAGGTCGATCCATTCTCAGAGATAATGTTGATTCGAGCTTTGACGGCCCCATTTTTTGCTGTGAACTCGACGAATCGTCTCGTCCATTCCCCTAAATTGCCCATTGGACGAATCGTATAAGTTTCAACTACGACATTCGAGCTATTCAAGAGCGTAAGCGTGACACTTCCTTTTGACATGCCTGACGTCTTCATGTCGATACCCAAGTTATAAGGGTGACCAGTTTTAATGTTGACTTCTCTTGTGAACGTCGCGTTGTTCAACTGAAGTGCTTTACCATTGCGACCGCCATCCACAAGAATTCCTGGAGTCACCGTCTCCGTTACTTCAAATCCACCATTTGGATACAGATTGACGCCTGGTGTTAATCCTACACCTGTTCGCGTGACGTTTCCACGACTGTCATACTCTGTGAACCCGATTCGTTCTTCTGGTTCCTCATGATCGACGATTTCTTCACGATCCTCGTTCAAGGCCACTTCTTCGGCCAAATCGAACTCATCTTCGGTTCGGAGGAGGTCATCCCCATTCTCAGCGTATTCATAGGTCGTGAGCGATGTGGCGTCTTTCTCTACGAGCACATTTCCGTCTAACTCCATCGTCTTGTCGACATCAGCCGTATCACGATTGTCATATGTGGTCGATTCGACAGAACCGTCCGGATTATTAACGCTTATGATTCGATGGTCTTTCCACTCATAAATTGTTTTCTCATCGCCTTCTGCCTCTTCAATCAAATGGCCCACATCATTAAATGTGTAGACAATCGGTGTCATGACTTGATCATCTTTTGAATCGACGGTCGCAACTTTATAGACCATGCGCTCTTTTGAATCACCCGACGTCTTCTCATAGGCATTGCGTGTACCATCTACCTCTTGGACAATCGATGGGATCGCATTATCGAATTCACCGACAATTTCATTTGGTTCGGCTGAGGTATGGCCTGGCAAAATCAAGCGATTGATTGAAGATGGGAAGTCTGGACGCTCCGCGACCTCGCCCGTCTCTTCAATCGTGTTGACACTCTCCGTATAGGCGTAACCGTATGTCTCAATCGGGGTTGACCCTCTAAAGCTATCAACAGATGTCAAACGATCCCAAGCATCGTATGTGTATCGATACGTGCGCGAGTCAACTTTCTCATCCGAAGACGCGGTCGCTGTCATCGCCTCGACCCAGCCTTTGTCATTATAGGTAAAGGTAAGGCGGTTCGGTGAGGTCGTGCCCGTGTCACTCGCCGCATAGATGGTTGTTAAACGTTTAACACCTTGGACATCTGAATAGTCGAAATGGACGTTATTCTTTTTCCCGTTCTCTTTCGCGTCATATTCCATCCCGACTAGTTGGCCAGTTTGATTGTAGATTTCACGATGACCATCACTCGTTTGAATGACGTATTGTGAACCGTTGTTCTCAATGCTGAACTCATAATCGATTCCGGTCGGCGGCAGAAGTTTCTCGACCGTCTTTCCATTCTCTTGAACGGACGTACGGAGGAACAAGTGACCGCTGCCGTCAGCATCGATATAGCGAATGACTTTCGGTTTGTCTTCTGTCGGAATCTCGAGTCGTCGTTCCAACCCGCTGCTCCATCCAAGCCCGAACATGCCGAATCGGATCGACTTCGAGTTAAAGTAGCGACTCGCTTCAACAGCCGGCCCTCGTCCCGGAAGCACTTCGTCCGTCTCCGCTAGGAACTGATTTTCTTTCATGACGTTGAACGAGCCAATCGAGGTATCAAGCATTGGATAAAACTCTTCTGTACCAAGATCCGGCTCGTCTACCTTTAAGATACGTGGTGTCGTCGGGAGGCTCCGATTCAAGTTCCCTTCGGCGACAAAGTTCGATGCCAATAATACAGCTGGTTGGACCGCGCGACGATGAGCGGTCACACGGATCCAATAGTTGGTATGCTTCCCATACTTCCCGCCTGACAAAACATAGTTCGAGCTCGGATCGACAGGGAGTTCTCCTCCTTGTCCGACAACTCCGTTATTGTTCAATTTGTAAGACTGTCCAGCAAGTGGCCATAATTTCTTGTTTCGAGAATGCCACGTGGTCACGTCACTCGGGACGGTCTCGACCAAGTCATACTCTTTTCCGTTATACAAATACACGTTATATCCTGCAGCACCAGGAACGGTTTGCCAGCTAGTGAACAAGAAACCGGTGTTGGTCTTCCGGTTATCCGAATAGCCGACGCCTTCCGTCGTCACCCGGGTTGCCGGTACGTTGAACGTACGGACGTCAGATCCGGCACTCTGGCCTTTCGACGATTTCGCGTAGACGCGGAAGTAATAGTGGAGGATATTATGATAGGTTGTTCGGTCCGGGTTGTTCTTTCTGTACAATGGGCGAGGGTCGCCAGGGAAATCTTGTCCATCACCTTTACGGAATGCTGTCCGTGTATTGACTGGCATGGCATTGATTTGCGCCGTCGTAGGGAAGAGACGTTTTCCGTTCGGGCTCCAGCTCGTTGTGGTGACATTATCGATCAACTCGTAGGCGAAACCGTTAAATACGTAGACATCATAGCTTGTCGCATGCTCTGACTCATCCCAGCTCAATGCAAATTGTCCACGATCGTCAGCTGTCGTATCCCCGGCAGTAACTGCTAGATTCGTCGGCACGTCTGGAATCAGTTCTTGCAACGAACGTTTAGCCGTCGATGAAGCTGATCCACTACCCAGCTTGTAGTCTGCGATGACACGGAATTGGTATGATAACGTGTTCGTTGTCGTTCCGCTGCTACTGTTAAAGAAGGTAGATGGATCGACTGGAAGTTCTTGACCGTCCCCATTTCGGAACTTGATCCCACCAGTTGATGATTCTTTCGTTCCGTACTGAGTAGTCTTTGGGAACATCCCTTTATCTTTTGTTGTATAAGATCGGGCTGTCCCGTTGTAAACTGTCTGCCAACCTTTCCCATCAAACATCTGTAGGCGGTATCCTGTCGCTCCCGTCATCGCTGGCCACGATACGTTGATATGACCCGTAGATGAAGTCGGGGTCGTCAAGAAGCCTTCTGTGGAGATCGAGGCCATCTTCGGATAACTGTACGTGACGTTCAATCGAGTACGGTTTGTCCCCGTTTCAGAGGCTGTGATTTGTTTCCAATGTGTCGTCCCGTTACCGTTCGTATGGAACTTGAACCCATAATCCGTTCGGCTTCCAGCAGCCACCTGAGAAACGAAAGATGTCACATCAAAGTTTGCCCATTGATTGCGTGCGACATTCGTTGAACCAAGATTAGTAGACGATGGGCGTGTGTTCCAGGTGACGCCTGTCTCAGACCAGTTCGCATTAACACGATCGAGCCACAGTCCATTTTGTTGAGTTCCATAATAACTCCAGGTGACGTGTGAATTCACTTCTGCCGAACTAACAGTGGCACCTCTTAAATCCGTAAGGGCAGGGAATTTGATGAGCCCATAGTTTGTACCCGTAGTAGTGTCATAATAGCCAACCCATAACACGTACTCGCCACGAGACGAGCTCCAAAACTTGTTCATGTTCGTGGTTGGGTTCTTGCTTGATACAAACGTATCGAGGGTCGCATCACGAGCTAGTGTCGGATCGACGTAAATCGGATAGACTCGCGCTGGATCGTTCAACCACTCTTGATCAGGCACGATTTTAAGTTCGTATGAAGTGCCATTCACTTCCGTGAGTTCATATGCGATATCAAAAGAGCGAGCGGGAAGTCCTGATTTCTCATCGATTGCACTGTCCTGCATTTCAGGGACAGGCATCGTGATGACAAGGGCATCCTCTTCGTAAAAAAGAATCTGGTTATCCTTTAGTACAGGTTTCAATGATGTATTGAATTCATAAATGATTTCTTTCGGTAATTGAGCAGACTGATTAAAGATCAAGTCTTCCTTCACTTCATCGTTCAATGCGATGTGACGCAAGTCCACATTCGGAAACACATTTCGATGCCAAACCTGATTTTCACGGACGAGGGTCTGAGTCTCCTTGGGCGCTACTAGACCCTCCTCGTACTGGAGTCCTTTTAACGTGAAAGCAATACTTGTAGAGTCTTCCCCAACTTCTAAAAATGGTGTTTCCGACCGTAATGCTCGGTCAAAACTTACCGGGAGATTTGTAGACTTCGGTGAAAAACCTCCCTGAGTCGATTCCAACGTTGCATCCACAGGTACGATGTCCCCATCGGCATTTTTAATTTTCACCGTGTCATCATAGGCGGTGAGCTCATATGTACCAGGCTCATTCCCTTCCGTCACGACCACATGATCTCCTGTAATGTCTTCTACAGGCAGATAATCCGGCTCGGAATCAGGTGCAGCCAGTTCAGCATTCTGTTCCTCATTAGTTGATGAAGTAGACGCTTTTTTTTCGTTTTCTTCAGCCTTTACTCCTTCTCCCATCGGGAAAGAAGATAAAACCAATGTCACGACTAAAAACCATGACAACATTTTATGACTTAACTTATACATACATAACCTCCATATTTTTCATTAAATGTTATGAACAAGACAACATGACATCATGAATCTTACACAAAATTAGAAAAATAGGGAATAGGAAATTACATATTAGACGATTAAAATATAATGAAAATGTAATCTTGAAATATTTTTGTATTATTGTTTCAATATAACCGTGTTTATTAATGAAATAGAGAAACCATCTGCTACGCTTAAGAAATTTTAAAACCATAAAAAGTACTCAATATACTATTGAGTACTTTAAACAATAACTTGGAGATCACATCTAGTAGAAACGATGAAAAGATCGTCCTTTTTTAAGAAAAGAGATGTGCATTGATTTTTCATTTAGATGTGCATTGATTTTTCATTTAATAGAATAAGTTCAAAAAAGGACAACCGAATGACAATAAACAAGATACATCAACTAGTCCGGTCTATAAAGATGGGGAGAGTCGGTCGGAGGCGACACACCATCTAGAAACACATACGTCGTGCTCCTCCATCCCATATCGCACTATCATGAACGGGATGATTTTTAGTGAGACGTTGATATATGCGGGAAGCAGCTATCGATTTACCACTGACCTCGGTCTAACAAAAGAAGCAATAGATGAAATGAAATTCTAAAACAAAGAACGTTTTTGACAGATTTGGTCGACGAACTTTCATGTGCAACACCTTCTAAGGTTTTCAAGAACCGCATTCGATTTGTACATAAACTCGTCACTGTTTGCCATCCACAACACGAGATACACTTGAATCAAAAAGGAGTGATCTCATGAATCTTCAAGAGTGGATTAAACTGTTTCACAAGACGGAAACACTGCGATTTGATCACCTTTGGACATACTTAAATACGACACCTCAAGAACTTGAAGCGTACATCGATCGACTCAATCCTTGGTTGAACATCGCTTTGAAATCCTCTGATGGCATCGATGACGCGGAAGTCATCGATGAACTTGAGCATTATCTGCTTCGTCGATTCAACAAACGAAAAAAGAAAGTCAAAGTCACGCTCGAGGTCGAGTTTGAACTCCCGGAAGATGCCTTCAATTTTTCTCAGACCGAAAAAATGAGAATGATTGAACGAGTCACAAACCATATGGAATCCCAACACTTGAAGGATTGGCGCATCGTGAGGATGCAGAGGATATAATTGGCTGATGTGTATGTAGATCTGTCTACGTATATACACCTATACATACAATGTACGAAAGAATAGAAAATGAAATTCACTTATTTAGTCCTACCTCTAGCCATTCTTTTGCTCGCCGGTTGTTCTAATGACAGCACGTCCTCTACAGTCGAGAACGCAGAAGAAATACATACGACAGAGGAAACTATTGAGACAAAGGAAGTGATGACTGATTCGAATGCCGACTCGTTCTCCGGTTATAAACTGATTGACGTTGATGGTGGAGACTTATCCGGATACCGTGAGGCGAACGTCGTCGTCGATATCGGATATTGGGATCGCGAGTATTGGGTGTTCACGAACGAGCATGGTCAATTGATCCGCGTCATCGCCGACCAAATTATCCTCCAAGATGATGACACAGAGGACGTGACGTCGGACGGTCGGTACTACCATGACGAGGCGAAGGTCCCGGGCGTCGAGCACAGCGAGCTCGACGAAGGTCACGTCATCGCTGACTCACTCGGAGGCGTCTCGAACGCCTACAACATCACACCACAGAACAGCACGCTCAATCGCTACGGGGACCAGGCCTATATGGAGGATGTCATCCGAAAAGCCGGTGGTGCGACCGATTTCGAGGCAATCATCACCTATCCGGATACAAGCACTCATATCCCTTCTCACTACCAATATACGTATACCGTGAAAGGGAATGTCGTCACCGACTCGTTCGACAACGTGAACCCGGACGAGGTGAATGAGGCGCTCGGCCTCACGGAAAGCGAACTGGAACCCTCAGCCAAAACTGATCCCGTCGAACCTGCTGACGATGTTTCGAGTGTGGATACGAACGGAGACGGTCAGGTGGCGATTCAAGAGGCAAAAGACGCCGGCTTCACAATGCCCATCATGAGAGACCATTGGCTTTATCCTTATATGCGTGATAACGACAATGATGGGATGGTCGGGGAATGATCTAAGCCCGGAAATTAAAACAATGATGATTGTATAAAGAGACATCCTCTATCTTTAAGAGAATGTCTCTTTTATATTCATTTACGTTTTCGATTCACTTTATTGAGCTGCATATTCCCGTTCAACGCTTGGATAATCTGTCCATTTTTCTCCACTCATCTTGCACATTTGACGTATAAATTGCTTAGATTAGCGCCTTTATTCGGTTTATTTCATGTAGTCGCTTTCGATAATTGACATGATAATCTCATCTGAATAAACATCATCGTAGAACAATGCCTCTCTTAAAACACCTTCTCTGATAAAACCAGCCTTCTCATAGGCTCTGATTGCTCGTAAATTATGACTAAATACTTCTAACTGTAACCGATTCAGTCTAAGTTCCTTAAAAACAAATTTTAAAACCAGTCGAGTTGCTTCTGAACCGAATCCTTTTCCTGTTAGACCAGTAGCAGCCATCGAGATTCTAAAGCCTGCTTTTCGATTTTCCTCGTCTATATCAAAAATCGATAACTCCCCAATCATCTGATTGGTTCCATTGAGACAAACAGCAAAATCATAACGTGATGTATCTTTTTTTATGTTACTGATGTGCTTATGAATTTGCTCGAGAGTAAATGAACACTTTGTCCCAGTCATATATCTAATTTCTTGATCTTGAGTGGCATTTAAAAAAATCTGTGCATCTGATTCTTTTAACAAACGTAGATAAATTCTGTCACTGATTAAATTCATAGCCATTCCCCCCTAAAAGTCAGTGCTTCCTTAAATATTACTTGTTTTATTTCTATCTTTTTACGCTACCGAAGAGTCGTTTAAAGAAACCAGTCGATGATGGTTTGCGTTCTAACTCTTTAGATGACGTGCTAGTCACACTAAGTTCAATTTGATTGTGGTCTACTGATTTTTGCTGCAGTAGCATCGACGTCAGTTTTCCAATGTAATCCGTCAATTCAAATTCGAACCCACGATCTACATCGGGTCTCCCACTGTTCGCGTGGGCCCTTTCGTGAAGTAATGTACCTGCAAAAGCCTCTAACGAGCTTAACTGAGACCGCGCAATCAAGATCGTCCCACTATCGCCTTGCCACAGTCCAAGCGTCTCATTTCGATCAAAGGCAAAATTAATGCTGTCCACTAATTTCACGTCAGTCACATAAGTCGGCATGTTACCGATGAGTCCTAATATATGTTCTTTCATGTTCCAAATCGACCGCTCTTCCTCACTTAACATTTCTAACGGGACGACTTCATATGTTAAATTCTCACGCATTTCTTCCACAAAAGTACGTATATCTCGAATCGGATTCCCTGTAACATCTTTTGTATTGGCCAAGGCACTGCTCAAGTTATCAGGAATGGTCACGATGCGATATTCATATCCACTCACGTCATCTACAATCGAAGAATGGTGCATGGCTTCCGAAGAAGTCATGAAAATGACGTCTTCACGCGCATTCAGAATCTTACACGAATGGATGGCTACATCTTTCCAGGATAGCTCGACTGGCATCTCACCTGCAGTAAATCGATTTAATGACTCAACAAGCATTTTGGTCGTATGCGGTTCTTGGTTCTCTAAGAGAATTTGTTTCACCCTCGTCGAATAGGCAGTTCTACCGACATTGGTACGTTCCCGGTTCAGTTCTTTTTTCATCGCCTTCGTTAACGACGTAATGTTATATGAGAACAAAAAGTTCTCTTCTTCGGCTACTTTCACCCCATTGATGTAAATATTTGACGTCTCGCCTCTTCTTTTTAAAATCTCACCGTATTGAACGGCCGAGAGTGTTTCTTCATTACTAAATACTAGAAACAGTTGTTTAGCCTTCTGCACCTCATCTTTCGGTACATTTGTCAGAATAAACTCCGTCCCTTCAAAGCGGGGGTTAAGCGGTTCCTCGATGTAAGCATGGAGTGTCATCACATCCTCAAAAGCATGCTTGGTGCTTTTCCCTAATGTAAATCTTCCGTGTTTCGATAAAATTTCGACACCGATACCGTGGCGGTCGAACGTCGCCATGGCGTCTTTGAGACCTACACCGAATCGGCCGATTAGATTGGGGTGGCTTAACTTCTCCTGATTTTCATTCTGTGTGAAGTGTATGTATTGTAGACCTCGTCCGAAATCTCGAATTCGCCATTTCCCGTCACTACCCAACTTGATTTGAATCTCCTCAGTCTGGGTGATCGTCTGTTCATCTAGAGCGTTTGCGATGATTTCTCGAAGCGCATGATAGACTTCCCAGTTCTCCAGAACTTGTTCAATATTTAAATCAAACTTTTTCATCCTCACTTCTCCTTTTTTTGTGTATATACAATTCAAGATACTCATAATTGAAAAATTATCCAACATATCGTAATTATAATCCTCTATTTGTTAAATAGCTCTTGAATTATACGTGACTATGTATATAACGAATCGGGGTTTTCCGCATCGAAAAAATGAAAGCAGACTTGGTTTTAATTTCTTCAACAGTTTATACATAAGATCTATAGCAGCGTCTTCCACTCATAATTCCCGTCGAATAATGTCGAACTTCTACCTGAAATTTTTAAATGGACAAATTTTAAAAAACACTATTTTCTATTGTCTTAATTTGTAAAATTATGCTTTAAAGAGTATCCGATTATTATATACTCGCTAGTGGAGGAGGAATGGATATGAAATTTTATAAATCAACCTGGTTTATTGTCCTAATGCTAATCTTTTTATTCCCTGTCGGACTTTTCTTGATGTGGTGGCATCAAAAATTTACGATAGCAAGACGCGTGTTAATAACAGTTTTCTTTTTACTGTTCTGGGGATGGGCATTCAGCCTAGAAGAACCCGCGATCAATGCGGAACAATGTGAGCAAGGAGTCGCTGAAGTGAAGGAGCAACTTGCGAGTCTTCAAACGGAATATGACGATTTGAAGCTGGTCGTCAAAGACTACAAGACCGAGATCGCGTCCTTAACCAAGAAATTAGAGGACGCCGATAAAGTCACGGCCCAAGAAGTAAAAGAAGCAGAAGCAAAGATGCAGAAGAAACACGAGGCGGAGCTTAAGAAAGCCATTGCGAACGCTGAGAAACAGGCAGAGAAAGAAGTCGCTGCCGCACAAGCGGAAGCGAAAAAACAGATTTCCACTGCAGCCGCAAGTGTAGAGACTGAACAGAACACTGTTGTCGCGACAGAAAGTGAGCCCGTAGTGGCCGCAGAACCGAGCGGAGACGTCTCTAACGTCGACCTGAACGGAAACGGACAAGTGACGATTCAAGAAGCCAAAGATGCTGGATTCAGTATGCCGATCAGAAGCAGTCATTGGTTATACCCTTATATGCAGGACAATGACGGAGATGGCATGGTCGGAGAGTAATGTTACTCATGCGGCGAATCAAATAGAGTCATATTGATCAAACGCATCCTCGTAAAATCGAAGGATGCGTTTTTTGTCCTGCTACGTCCTGCAATCTTTATACGTGGTAGAACCTGAATTTAAAATGTCTTTCACTATTAAGACTCCCGACTCTCTTTATGAAAAATCTCGGTTGGATTTTAAACGAATTAGTCTTCAAAAGTTAAGGTGTTGAAATATAGGTCATCAATCATTAAACATAGTCATCTGTTATAGAAATGAACATGTTTAATTCATTTGAATACAGTTTAAATAGGTTATACTAAGATTAAACATAGTCATATCCGAACGGAGTGACTATGTTTAATCAATTATAATCATTAATGAGGGGATTTCCTATGCGCAATTATAACTATCAGTACCTGGCTAATCTGGCCTTACCGATGGAGACCGTGCGATTGATTGGTCGCATCAACGAATATAAAGGCAAACAAGACCTCTATAAACAACAGGCGCCTCAAATCCTGAACACCTTGCGTGACGTGGCGGTCATCCAATCGACAAAGGCTTCCAATGCGATTGAGGGGATCGTCGTGACCGAGAGTCGCCTACACACCATCATGTCGAAGACCTCGGACCCGGCCGACCGCTCGGAAGCGGAAATTGCCGGGTACCGGGATGTCTTGAACTTAATCCATGCTTCAGCTCAGGATATCCCGATCAACCCGAACATCTTGCTCCAGCTTCATAAGGAGCTTTATAAGTTTGTGCCGGTCGAGGGCGGGCGATGGAAAAATGTCGACAACGAAATTAGCGAGACCTTCCCCGACGGCACACGTCGTACACGCTTCGTACCTGTTCCAGCGTTTGAGACACCCGCTGCTATCCAAGCCTTGTGCGATAGTCTGAAAGAGCGTCGTCAAAACGAGGACGTCGACCCGCTCATCCTGACAGGCATGTTCGTGCTCGACTTTTTATCCATCCATCCATTCAATGATGGGAACGGCCGCATGGCCCGTCTCGTAACATTATTGATGCTCTATCAATATGGCTTCGAGGTCGGCCGCTATATCAGTCTCGAGAAGATTGTCGAAGAACGAAAAGAGGACTACTATGAGTCCCTGCGGTTGTCATCGATTCATTGGCATGAGAACCGCCAAGACCCGTTCCCATGGATCAACTATCTGTTGAGCGTGATTCTTGCGGCCTATAAAGAGCTTGAGGAGCGCGTTGGCCTCGTCACATCAGGCAATCAGAACAAGACCGTTCGAATCAGGCGCTTTGTCGAAGGCAGAATTGTCCCGTTTACCAAATCAGATATTCGACAAGCCTGCCCCGACATCAGTGAGGCGACCATCAACCGTGTCCTTCGTAAATTACGTGATGAAGGGATCATCGCCCCATCAGGACTTGGGCGAAGTGCAAAATGGATTAAGCAATAATCGTTTTTGATTATTATTTTCTAAACATCTGAGAAGGAGTGACGCTTTATATTGATAAAAATAATTTTTAGCAAAATAATTGGTCTCGTATTTTTGTTAATGGGATGGGTTTGGATAAGAGACTTCACCTTTTCGGCTCAGCATCAGCTGATTAGCGTCTTTCAGATTTGGTTTAGTTATTTTATTTTTTACAGTGCTGGAGCGATATTGCTATCTGAGGCGATAGAAAGAAATAAAACATTTTCGTTTATTTATACCAAAATATTAATCATTCCTTTTATTGGGTTTATTTATTTTCAATATTTAGTTGCGCCCCTATTAACTATTATTGCATTTTTAGGTTTTTATTTATTGCCTTCTATGTTAGTCATCACACTCGGAGAAACGTATACAATCATTCAACGATATGAACAAGGGATCATATATTTGTTGAGTCTAGGATCAGTTCTGTTATTTGCATATAAAAGTAATATAGTCATGAATAGGATTATTGAATCATTTAAAACGAAACTTTTAAAAGCCTCATTTGAAAGATATGCAAATCCGCTCTTCACTAGAGTAGGAACATATTTATTTATGGTGTTCATTTACGTCACATATAATTTTCTTACCTTCTCAAACATTTCATTAGATTTTATACCTAACGAAATACTAAATGTAGTCAAGGAAGTCTTTGTTACTTTCGTTGCAATTGATACTCTAATTCAAATGAATTCCAGTAATAGAAATAAGCCATGTGATGTCTCACAAAATGATGAACGTGCTATATGAATACACATTCTGTATTCGAAAAAAATATTATTTCATGATGCACCTGCAGTATTTGGTGATTCTCACTTGAGCTGTTGATGTCGAATGGAATTTCCCTCCAAAATAAATCGATGACTAGAGAAGATTAATTTTTTCATTCATAAAAATTCTTTGACCTCACTGTGAAAAGAGCACAGTTTAATTTTGGTGTTGAAATGGTAAAATTAAGTCACTTAATCATGGAAGGAGACGGTTTGTCAAATTAAGCGCAACACTTCGTCCGTGAAGGCCTCGTGTGCGGTCTTCCAGCCCAGGCATTTGCGTGGGCGGCCGTTGA
>NZ_JACSMB010000018.1:0-49599 GCF_018618455.1 Exiguobacterium sp. s142
GCGATACTGGACCGCTTACTCCATCGCGTCGAAATCATACATAGTGATGACGACAGTCATCGGATGAGGAACCGGAAATCATTGTTTTCGGCAGAAGTGTAAAAGGCAAACGAGCAAAAAGTGTCAAAATCAACTTGACGTCTACACTTGAGTATGTGCTCGGATAATCTTACCTTCATTAGAAATAAAAGTTACATTCTTTCCATCAATTTTATATGTCGTTTTAGGATATGTTATTTTTAATTTGTCATACTCAGGGTGATCGTACATAAAATCATAGCCAAACTCTATAAGTGGTGCTACGTCTTTTATTTCATCGTACAACCACTCATGATTTTCTTCATATTGATTTGCTAGTTCTCTCTGTTGACGTTCCAATTTGTATATTTCGTCTTTGGTCATCGTCATAGATTCAGTTGACACTTGTTTTGTATGTTGAATTTTCATTTCACTATACTCATTGATCAGGGTCGGAACGATTGCAACTGCAAGTACAATAAATATCAATAAACCTGTGTATGTCGCCTTCTTACTCTTTTTTTGAAGTACTTTTTTCATATGGTTCTCTCCTTGTACGTGCACTTACGAACGAAGTATTTCGTTTCGGAGAAAAGCACTCGGCCAATCGTCAACCGAACCGAACATCGCAATACGAATAGACCCGAAAATGCGTTCCAACTATGTTTTAATATCTTCTCAAGCATTCTTCTATCCCTCTCCTCAATCGAGTTAACTTATCGGTGAATAAATCACGTTAAGAGCTGAATCAAAGTAAACCGATACACTAACTTTCGACATTTGGAAAGGATTGCCTTTAGAAGAAGTCGTTTATTAACGATGTCGTGCGCCAACTTAGAATGGCACAATATATGCCACTTTTGATGACATCATGAAAACGCTAGGTTTTATCTGGTCTATCATAGAAAGTGATAGTAATTGCACCTTATACTCTTTGAACCTTTATCTCTTCCATACTATTAAAAACAAGATCAAGATGCTTGAAGAAAATCCCATCTCAAAAATAATATGATAATATTTCAAACGAAGGATAAAATGGTATTTTTCTACAGGAGGAAATTGATTTGAACATTGAGAAGGAACTTTACGACGCTACTGTAGCATTTATCAAACAACGATACCCTGTCGGTTGGGGCGGTGCTGCAGCTATGTATACGGATCAAGGTGATGTGCTAATAAGCGTATCGCCAGAAGTTATTAACGCTTCAACCGAATTATGTATGGAGACTGGGGCAATCCTAGAAGCTCATAAGCTAAACTCTAAAGTGACTCATTCGATATGCGTCGTTCGTGATGATGAAAACGCTAACTTCAAAGTGCTCACACCATGCGGCGTCTGCCAAGAAAGACTTTATTACTGGGGTTCACAAGTAAAGGCGGCAATAACTTCAGACAAGAACGAATTAATCTACAAAAAATTAGAAGAAATCCAGCCTTTCCATTGGACAAAAGCATACCCTGAGATTGGAATGGAAATCGAAAAAAGATTGTGAAAAAGGGATGAATTCATCCCTTTTTCACGTTTATATAGATGATTACAATGCAAGATGAATCAAGGCAAAATTAAAACTGAGCCCGGTGTAGTACCGGACCCAGTTCGTTCACGCAGCCTAAATGAAATAACCGTGTCTAACTTTCAGGGGTCACTTCAGCGTTCGGAATGTTTTTATTTACATTTCTTCTGGAGCTTGGACACCGATTAAACGGAGTCCTTCCGTCAAGACGATCGTCACGGCTTTGACGAGCGCGAGACGCGATTGTTTGCCCGCATCTTCTTCAAGCACACGGACGTGGCCGTAATACTTGTTGAACGATTGCGCCAAGTCGAGGACGTAACGGCTGATGATCGACGGCTCACGGCGCTCATGGGCACGCGTGATGACGTGTGGGAACGCGTTGAGCATCGTCACGACACCCCACGTGTGGTCGTCGTCCGCACCTGCGAACGTCGAACCGTCGTAGTTGCCTTTACGGAGGAGCGAGTTCGCCCGTGCGTTCGTGTACTGCACGTAAGGTCCCGTCTCCCCTTCGAACTTGAGCATGCTGTCGAGGTCGAACTCGATGTTGTTGATGCGCTCATTCTTCAAATCGTGGAAGATGACGGCGCCGACGCCGACCATACGAGCCACGTTCTCTGCGTTTGGAAGCTCAGGGTTCTTCTGTTCGATGTTCGCTTGCGCTTTCTCGATCGCTTCTTTCAATACTTCTTCAAGCAGGACGATGCGGCCTTTACGTGTCGACATCTTCTTCCCTTCTTGCAAGATCAAGCCGAACGGTACGTGGTGCATGCCGTCGACGAAGTCGTAACCGAGCTTGCGGAGTACCGAGAACAACTGTTTGAAGTGGAGTGCCTGCTCGCCACCGACGACGTAGTTCGCTTGGACGAAGTTGTACGTCTCATGACGATAGACGGCCGCAGCCAAATCACGTGTCGCGTAAAGCGTCGCGCCGTCTTTCTTTGTGATCAGGCATGGCGGTAAGTTCTCGTCTTCAAGCGAGACGACCATCGCCCCTTCACTCTCGACGAGCAGGTTCTTCTCTTCGAGCATGGCGACGATCCGGTCCATCTTGTCGTTGTAGAACGCTTCACCGTGGAAGCTGTCAAACTCGACACCGAGGAGATCGTATACTTTTTGGAACTCTTTGAGCGACTCGTCACGGAACCATGTCCACAGTTCGGTCGCTTCAATGTTACCGTCCTCGAGCTTTTTGAACCAAGCACGGCCCTCGTCTTCAAGCTCAGGCTGAGTTTTCACTTCTTCATGGAAGTGAACGTATAGCTTCAAGAGCTCAGCGATCGGATTTGCCCGGACCGCTTCCTCATCGCCCCACTTCTTATAAGCGACCATGAGTTTCCCGAATTGTGTACCCCAGTCGCCGAGGTGGTTGACACCGACGACGTTGTAGCCGTTTTTGCGAGCGATCTGGTTGATGGCGTTACCGATGACCGTCGAGCGCAAGTGTCCCATCGAGAACGGTTTGGCGATGTTAGGTGACGAGAAGTCCGTGACAATCGTCTCGTTGCGTGTCGCATGCGTCGCGTAATCCGCTTGCTCGTCGAGAACCATGTTAATGATTTCCTGCGAGACGACGTCACGGCTCAAGAAGACGTTCACATATGGACCGGCCGCTTCAACTTTTGTGAACAGTTCGTCGTTCAATTCACCGGCGATGTCAGTCGCAATCATGACCGGCGCTTTCCGGTACGCCTTGGCGAGTTGGAAGCATGGGAACGCGAGATCCCCGTGCGCCTCATGTTTTGGTTTTTCAATCAATGCCTCAATCTGGTCGAGCGTGAGTTCGTCACCGATGACACGTGACAGAGCCTCCGCATACTTGCGTTCATAACTCATGTAAATTTCCTCCTTCAAATCTAGTCATAAAAAAAACGCCCTTTGCACAGATGCAAAGAGACGGGTTGGCCCGCGGTACCACTCTTCTTGCCTGCTTTACACAGACCACTTTAATGGTGATAACGGGGGGCCCCCGGCTACGCCTACTCGCTTCGGATAGCATCTCAAAAGTGCGTTTCGCGATGTTTGTCAGCCTAGGCTCTCACCAATTCCTAGGTCGCTTTGTTGACTAAACGATCGTTACTCTCTTTTTCATCGACTTTCGTCTATGTGGTTGAAAAGCAACTTCATTATAGAGGATATTTGATGTAGACTCAATGCTAGAATTCAGCCATTATGATGAATAGGCAGGACTCGGGCGCAACCGTGCCGAATCTCCTACCATACATATGAGAAGACTTTTCCCACACAGGAGGGAACTATGAATCATTTTCGCAAGATGTCCGTCCTCGGTTGGAGCATTTGGAGTTTGATCGTTTTACTGACCATCACTTTGTTTACAACCGGTGTCCTTGATGTTCCGGCGATCGAGCCGCTTCCGTTCATCTTGATCGCGCTGCTCGTCATCATTTTCCAAATGGACTCGATTGAACGGAAAGGCGTCTATTTCACGTTTTCAGAAAGCATCGTCCTCATCATCTTTTTATTCTTTGATTTTGAGACGGCGCTCCTCGTCAACCAAATTGGACTCCTCGTCTTTCAGTTCGCCAACTTAAAACCGCGCGTCGCGCTCCGCCGCTTCCGGTTCACTTATCCTTGGAACGCGATCACGTCATTTTTAGAAATCGCCATCCCGGCAAGTGTTTACTTGGCACTCGGCGGTGAGACCGGTCTTGGCTTCTATTCGCAGGATTCGTTTGTCCCGCTCCTTGGTCTGATCAGCGCCATCATCTTGAACACGATTGTCCAAAAATATCAAGTCGGCTGGTGGTTCCGCGTTGATATTCCGGTCCGAGATTTTCTGAACATCGCTTTTTACACGTATATCGTTAGTTTCGTCTTCATCTTTGCCGCGTCGTTTTTCCGTGAGACAAACTTGCTCGTCGTCAGCAGCATTGCGGCCGCCCTCACGTTCTTTATTAAGCGGTTGATGATTCAAAAAGGGCGCCAAGACGCGTTCAAGTCATTGATCGAACAGTACGATGAAGCGAAAGAGGCCGTCTCCCTGTCTCAAAGCGAGGCCCAGGCGATTGAAGTGTTCTTGAGTCAATGTGAGCGCCTCAACCAATATGATAAAGGGTTTGTCGAGTTCGTCCTGTTCGACCGAACGCTCTATTTCGATTTGTTGACGCGACAGCCGATCGACCGTCCGCTCGTCTTCGACTTGATGGAAGCGCGCCATCCACACGCCAAGTCTGTCGATTATGAGATGCGCTTCGAATGGGACGCAGCGTTGTCAGATGCGTTTCATGACGATTACCACAGCTTCATCTCGGTCCAGTCAGAAGAGATTGACGGGATTCGCACACGTATCGTCATGATCGGTGAACACGTCTATGGCTATCCGCCCATCATTCAAAACGAGATGGTAAAACTGTTGAAATCGTTCAACCGAACGATCAGCCGATGCCACGAACGCGACCGCCTATACACGGAAAGCCGCACCGATAGCTTGACGCTGCTCGCCAATGCGCGCGCGTTCTACGAGTATGGGATTCAACAAATCTCGGACGGCTCGATGTACCCGATCTCGGTCGCGATGCTCGACATCGACTTCTTTAAAAAAATCAATGACACGCACGGTCACCAAGTCGGAGACAGCGTGCTCCAAGAGTTCGGGCGGCGAATCCGACAAGTGCTCCGGACCGATGACTTTGCGGCCCGTTATGGGGGCGAGGAGTTCATCTTGCTGCTCAATCATTGCGACGTCGACCAAGCCGTCGATATCGCCGAACGGATTCGGCAGAAGATTGAAGATAAGCCGTTCCGTGTCGATGGGGTCGATATTCCCGTGACCGCCTCGATCGGTGTCGATACGATTCAAGCGTTCGGCGACAAACGGCTTGACGATACGATCCGTAACGCTGACCGGGCCCTTTACGTCGGCGGCAAGTACGCCGGTCGTAACCGCGTCGCCCATTACAACTTTTTGACGACATGACTTCCCCCCGCGTCCACTGGCGCAGGGGGATTTCTGTTGACAACCCGATTTGAAACAGGTACGTTAGGAAACGTGTCTAACAACTACATCATGACGACTTTTTATCAAGAGAGACGGAGGGACTGGCCCTTAGATGTCTCGGCAGCGGGTAACCTGTGCCAAATCCAGCGAGCGTTCTGCTCGAAAGATGAAAAGGGTGTCTCTTACAGAGAGAGCCTTTTTCGGAAGGCTCTTTTTTTCTATTCTTTGAAATGAGGTGAATCGATTGGAACAACCAACAGCTAACAAATGGGCGCTCTTGCCCTTGCTCGTCTTCCTCGTCTTCTTCATCGGGGCGGGTATTTATTATGGCGACTTTTACAAGTTCCCGGTGCTGATCGCGGCGTTGATCGCTTTAATTGTCGCTGCGATGATGACGAAAGGAAGCGTCACGCAGACCGTTGAGCGCATCGCCCAAGGTGCCGGTAATCCAGGCATCTTGATCATGATATTCATCTTCCTGCTCGCCGGCGCGTTCTCGAGCGTCGCCGGTGCAATCGGTGCGATTGACGCGACGGTCAATGCGGCCTTGACGTTCCTGCCACCATCACTCTTACTGAGCGGACTGTTCGTCATCGCCGCTTTCATCTCGATGGCGATGGGCACATCGACCGGTACGATTGCCGCGCTCGCCCCGATCGCGCTCGGCATCCATCAAGAGAGCGGGGTCAATATCGCGATCGCGGCCGCGGCCGTTGTCGGCGGGGCCATGTTCGGAGACAATTTGTCGTTCATCTCGGATACGACAATCGCTGCCGTAAGGACACAACGGACGAACATGCGCGACAAGTTCCGGACCAACTTTTGGATCGTGCTCCCGGCCGCAATCATCACGACTGTCCTGTTAGCCGTTCTCTCCAGCGGAGAATCGACGATTGAAGTGGCCGTGTTCGAATGGTACAAATTGATTCCGTATCTCGCCGTCATCGCCCTCGCCTTGACCGGACTGAACGTCATCCTCGTTTTGCTCGGCGGCATCGCGCTCGCTGGCATCATCGGGCTGATTGACGGAAGCTTGGCCGTCACGTCTTACGTCACGGCGATGGCCGACGGCATGATGGGCATGGCCGAGATCTCGCTCTTGACGTTATTCATGGGCGGACTCGTCGGACTCATCTCGCATAACGGTGGACTCACCTATTTACGAGACGCACTCACGTCACGGATTCAACGCCGGGCTGGTGCGGAATGGAGCATCGCCGGGCTCGTCAGTGCGACGAACGTCGCGACGGCGAACAATACGATCTCGATTCTCGTAGCAGGCCCGCTTGCCGCGAATATCGCCGATACGTATGACATCGAACGGAAAAAGTCAGCGAGCGTACTCGACATCTTCTCGTGCGGGGTACAAGGACTTCTGCCTTACGGGGCGCAGCTCCTCATCGCCGCCGAGTTGACGAACACGGCGTCCCCCGCCCTCGTCCCGTATATGTTCTATCCGTTCCTCCTGTTCATTTGCGGAGGCTTGGCGATCGTCTTCAACTTCCCACGTTTCAAAAAAACCAACTAAGCAAAAATCCTCGAAGGCGGTCGCCTTCGAGGATTTTTATGTTCTCGCTTCACGTTTACGTTTGAGCTCTTCGTTCCGTTTTTTGAAAGCGCGCCGTTTGAGAAGTTCTTCGAGACCCCGGCTGATCGCCCACAATACGAGCAAGAGCAAGCCGAGCATCGACAAGCGGAACGGGCTTTGGATGAACTCTTGCCACTGATCACCGATGACCGAGAAGATGACGACGACGAGCAGTTTCCCGAATCCGGCCGCCAATACGAACGTCCGGAGCGGCATTTGAATCAAGGCGAGTAAGTACGTGATTAAACTGACCGGGATGAACGGCAACGAATATAAGAATCCGAGCGAGATTGGACTCATATGGTTGATGCGATCGAGCCAATAGACACCCTGTTTATGTTTTTCGAGCCAACGCGTCATCGGTTTGCGGAACACGTATCGGACGGCGGCGAACACGAGGAGCGTCCCTGCCAAACTGCCGATCCACGATAAGAGCACACCGAGCCAGAAGCCATACGTGGCCGCGTTCGCCGAGATGATCAAGACGAGCGGGAGAAACGGGAAAATTGCTTCCAGGAACGGGGCCCCGAGTCCAGCCCAAGGACCTCCCGGCAGTCCTTGGAGCCATTCGATGATGTTCAATATATATTGTTGGAGTGATGTGAGCATCTCAGTTTCCACCTTCGGCTTTCGTTACTACCTTTTACCCGAATTCGTTCAAGAGGACGCATCCCCCTGCTCTCCTCAAAAAAAAATAAAAAGTATTTGCGAAATTTCACTGTGATATCTATCATATAATAATGGACTTGTGGTTGCAGGCAAGTTCATTCGTCGAACGACACAACCCAACGTTCGTTTTCCTGCAAAAAACTGAACACAGGGGAGCAATAACATGGAAACAAAACCAATGCGGGTCTTACTGTACTATAAGTACGTCAACATCGAGGACCCAGAAACACTGACACAACAACACCTCAAGTATTGTAAGGACCTCGGGATCAAAGGACGTATCTTGATTTCTTCCGAAGGAATCAACGGGACGTGCTCGGGCACTTGGGAACAAACCGAACAGTACATGAACGACTTGAAAGCCGATCCATACTTCAGCGACATCGAGTTCAAAATCGATGAAGTCGAAGAGCATGCTTTCAAGAAAATCTTTGTCCGTCACAAACAAGAGCTCGTGACGTGGCGCTTTGATGGCGAGTTCGACGTGCCTAAACAACACGGTGCGTATCTCGAACCGGAAGAATGGAAAGAGATGATGAATCGCGATGATGTCGTCATCCTCGACGTTCGTAACAACTACGAGTACGATCTTGGTCACTTCAAAAATGCGATCAAAATCGACGTAGAGGCTTCTCGTTACATGCCAGACTGGCTCGAGGAGAACAAAGACCTCTACGAAGGGAAAACACTTCTCACGTACTGTACCGGAGGCGTCCGTTGCGAGAAATTTACCGCATATATGCGTGACCAAGGTCACGACAACATCTTCCACTTAAAAGGCGGCGTCGCCATGTACGGCAAAGACGAAGCAACACAAGGGGAAAACTGGGACGGCGAGCTTTACGTCTTTGACGAGCGCATCAACGTCCCAGTCAACACGGTCAATCCGTCAGTCGTTTCAACGTGCATGCACTGTGGAACGAAGACGGTCCGTTACGTTAATTGTGCCAACCCGGAGTGCAATGCCCAACACTTCTGTTGTGAAGAGTGTGAACCCAAACAGATGCGTTCATGCTCGAAAGAGTGTCAGGAGCATCCACGCAACCGCTATATCATCGAGAATATTGCGGAACAACTTCAAGAGACTGAAGGCGTCGTCGGGTAACAAAAATCGACCGAATAGCGTCGCGGGCAAATGCCCGCGACGCTATTTTTGACAGAAACTTTACGTCTAGCGCGGCATGGAATCGGGTATAGTGTAGATACTATTGTCAGACAGGAAGTGACTGAATTGCTCTTTAACGAACCGTTACTCGCCGCAATACTGGCCTGGTTTATCGCCCAGGCGGCCAAACTTGTGACCGAACTCATTCGAACACGTGACTTTGAACTTGAAATCATGTTCGCCTCAGGCGGAATGCCAAGCTCCCACACCTCGACCGTCGTCGCGCTCGCGACCGCGATCGGCCGGGCTGAAGGCCTCGACTCAAGCATGTTCGCCCTCGCGCTCACGTTCGCGACGATCGTCATGTACGACGCGACCGGCGTCCGTCAAGCCGTTGGTTTCCAAGCCCGTCTATTGAACGACTATTTTAAAGGGATCAAGCACGACACGCCGATCTTGAACGAACTCGTCGGCCATACACCGTACCAAGTCATCGTCGGCGCATTGCTTGGCCTCGTCGTCGGACTATTTTTCCCAATGTAAAACGATACACATGTCCAGGCATGTCGGTCCCCTCTCAAAAACTGTCCATCTTTTTGTGAACTTTCACAACAGAGACGGTATAGTGATAGAGAGGAGGAATCGACATGCCTTTTTTACAGAAATCATATGAATCACTCGACACGCTTGCCGAAGCGATCGGGCAAGCGATCCGCGCACCGATCACGATCGAAAATCGCCACCATCAGCTACTCGCCTATAGCACGCATCCCGACTCGACCGACCCGGCTAGGATCGCGACCATCATCGGCCGTCGCGTCCCGGAAGCCGTCATCGAAGATTTGTGGGAAAGCGGTATCCTGCAAGAGCTGATCGACCGAGACGAGCCTGTCGTCATCCCGGCCCGGATGGCCATCGGTCTCGGCGAGCGCGCCGCCGTCGTCATCAAGCAGCAAGAAGACGTGCTCGGCTACATTTGGAGCCTGGCCCGGACGACCCCTTTCTCCGAGCAGGAGCTCACCGTCTTGAAGGAAGGGGCAAGTATCGCCAAGAAACTGCTCATGACGATCGCCATGCACGAACGTCGCATCGATGCCGAACTCGAGCGTTTCTTTTTAGAAGTGCTCGCTTCGCCATACCTCGCTTCCGCACATCGGGAACGCTTGAACGAACTTGCCCCGATTGCCGTCGCGAGTCGCCTGACGATCATCGACTGCTTGCAGCCGATCACTCCGCAATTCGCTGAGCGGTTATTTTATGCGCTTGCGACACAAGAAGCGATCGAGGTCGTCCTTCACGCCATCGACGGCCAACAACTGCTCGTCTGGCATTATATGAAGTCCGAGCTATCTGAAGAAGAGGCCGCCCTCCTCCAGTGGGCCGATCGCTTCGAGACCCAGCTTCAAGACAAGTTCACTGACGCCGAACCTCGCCTCGGGATTAGCCGTCGTTTCTTCGAAAGCGATACGCTCTATGCCGCGACCGAGGAAGCGAGACGGGTCACATCGCTACGTCGGAAGTTCCCGTTCGAGCTCGCTAGTGCCCGGGCGTTCGAGCAGATCGGCATCTATCAACTCGTCCCCGATTTGTCCCGACGGATCGGCCTGCGCCTCGAGACGCACCCGACGATCGAACGGTTGCAGGCGTATGACCAAGTTCACCACACCGAACTCGTGACGACGCTTGAATGGTATTTCTATTTTGACGGGAACGTCAAACGAGTCGCCGCCCACCTCCATATCCATCCGAACACGGTCTTGTATCGGATTCGACGGATCGAAGAACTGACGAGCATCACCCAAGTCTCGCTCCCGGAACGGGCCGCTATTTATTTAGCGATCAAGGCCGGACAATATCGTCAAGACGACTGACCCCCACTTTGTGAAAAATCACAAAGTGGGGGTTGTCGCTTTTAGAATCCATGCTAAAGACAGCGATTTCACTTGGGTCTATACTAGAGGTGTGAACAAATTGTGTCAGCAGATAGAAAGGGGAATTACACATGAAAATCGGGGTACTGAAAGAGATTAAAAATAACGAAAACCGCGTCGCGTTGACGCCGATGGGTGCATCAGTCTTGACGGAACTCGGACACGAGGTGCTCGTCGAGACGGGAGCCGGCATCGGGAGCGGCTTCACGAATATGGAGTACATCGACGCTGGGGCAAGCATCGTCGATTCAGCACAGGACGTTTGGGGAGACGTTGAACTCGCCTTGAAAGTAAAAGAGCCACAGCCGTCAGAGTATCAATATTTCCGTTCAGACCTTACGCTCTTCACGTATTTACATTTAGCGGCCGAACCTGAACTCACGAAAGCGCTCGTCGATTCAGGCATGACCGCCATCGCCTACGAGACGGTCGAAGTCGACCGCACGCTTCCGCTGCTCACACCGATGAGCGAAGTCGCAGGACGGATGGCTGCTCAAATCGGGGCGCAAATTTTAGAAAAACCGCATGGCGGCAAAGGGATCCTCTTGTCGGGTCTTCCTGGAGTGCCTCGTGCGAACGTCACCGTCATCGGGGGCGGTGTCGTCGGGATGAACGCGGCCCGCATCGCCATTGGTCTCGGAGCCAACGTGACAATCATGGACATCAGCCCGGCTCGTCTCCGCCAAATCGACGACCAGTTCGGGAACACGATCAACACGCTCATCTCGAACCGCTATAATATCGCGAAGCAAGTCGCCGAAAGCGATCTCGTCATCGGTGCCGTCCTCATCCCGGGCGCGAAAGCACCTAAGCTCGTCACGAAAGAGATGGTGCAACAAATGTCACCGGGGTCCGTCATCGTTGATGTCGCCATCGACCAAGGTGGGATCTGTGAGACGATCGATCATATTACGACGCATGACGCACCGACGTACGAACGCTACGGTGTGCAGCACTATGCCGTCGCCAACATGCCAGGGGCGGTCCCGCGCACGTCGACGCTCGGTTTGACGAACGCGACGATGCCTTATATCGTCGAGTGCGCTCAAAAAGGAATCTTCCCGGCGCTTCGCGAAAATGCAGCGCTCCTCAAAGGGTTGAACGTCATCGACGGTACGGTCACATATGAGGCCGTCGCCCGCGACCTCGGCTATACGTTCGTGCCGGCTTCTGAAGCTGTCACGAAGCAGCTCCACGCGTAATCGAACACATCCGAAATATGCGGACAGAAAGACGCCCGAACGGAAAATCCCGTTCGGGCGTCTTTCGTATGTTTATGCGTTTTCAACGGCGATGTCTTCACCGATGATTTTCACCTCAGGTTCAAGTTCAATCTCAAACTTCTGTTTGACCGTCGCTTGGACGTGACGAATGAGCGAGATGTACTCAGTCGCTGTCGCCTGATTGATATTGACGATGAAGCCCGCGTGCTTGAGTGATACTTCCGCCCCGCCGATGCGCTTGCCTTGCAGTCCGCAATCTTGAATCAGTTTACCGGCAAAATAACCGGGCGGGCGCTTGAACACACTACCGCATGACGGATATTCGAGTGGCTGTTTCGATTCACGCTTATGCGTCAAATCGTCCATCACGCCTTTGATCGCTTCATAACCGAGCGGATCGAGTTCGAACGTCGCCTCTAGGACGATCAATCCTTCTTTTGAGACCCGGCTCGTTCGATAATCGAGGTCAAGCTCATCTTTCGAGAGCGTGAGCAGTTCGCCGTCTGGCGTCAAAACGACCGCACTCGCGATCACATCTTTCGTCTCGCCGCCGTAGGCGCCCGCGTTCATGTAGACGGCGCCTCCGACCGTTCCCGGAATACCGCATGCGAACTCCAGTCCAGACAGCTCTTCAGTGAGCGCCTGGCGCGACACGTCGATGATGGCCGCTCCTGCTTGGGCGATGATCCGGTTGCCGTCGCGGCGAATCGTGTTCAACTCGTTCAAGTTCAAGACGATGCCACGCAGGCCGCCGTCTCGAACGATCAAGTTGGACCCGAAACCGAGAATCATGAATGGTACGTTCTCGCGATGGGCGAGCTCAAGGACGGCTTGAACTTCTTCGTACGTGTGTGGGGCCACGAAATAATCCGCTTTCCCGCCCAGTTTTGTATATGTGTGTGCTGACAGCGGCTCGTCTTGCTTGAAGCGCTCGGCCGGGATGATTGTGAGTAGTTGGTCTAAAAAGCTCATGCGTTGCCTCAATCCTTTACGGTCTATTTTATTAGTGCCGCAAGCGAAAAAGTTCGCCTCGGACACGTTGCTGAATGGTTTCAGTACGAAACACAGTATACAAATGTTTACCGAGAGTGACAAGCAACGTTTTCTTTACAATCTAGCAAATGGTTTACAACAATAATGATGTCGCGACGGCTACGACAATCGGGATTGTGAAATTATCCCAATCTCGATACGAAATCGCCTCTGTCAGCGTCGCTATGATGGAAATGATAAACCCATAAGTTACCACTTGCCACATCGGAATACCTTTCCACAAAAACAATAAAAAGAGTACCGCGTACGAACTTAAGAACATGGCCATGCTACCTTGGAACGATCGCTTTTGCCCATACAGGTCATAGATCACCGTCCCGTATTTGCGTCCAATGAGGGCTGCTAAGCCGTCTCCCCATGCCAATACGAGCGAACCTGCTAAAAAGGCGAGCGGTTCCGTCTCGAAAAAGAAGAACAAGATGACGAGGAGTGCGATCGGGTAATAGACGGTCCCGAGCGACTTCCGCTCGGTCTGATGGACCGGAGACGGGCTCTTATATAGAAGCCACGCGTTTGCGAACGTAAAGAATACGAGCGGTATGGCGGCGATGTACCATGTGTCCATCAACCAGACGGCGAGCAATGACCAATGCCCGACCGCAATATGTACGCTCTTTCGAATTGTCTCATCCGTCCAGCCGAGGCGCTTGCCAATCTGTTCGAGACCGACGAGAAACACCAGGACAATGACGATGGACAGAATAGAACTGACCCATTCATTCATCGTTGGACCACCTTTATGTGCGATTTTTATACGTATTCATTATACCTTAATCAAGCCAGAACCTAGCTTCCTTTTCAAACATTTGGTAGAATGAGGTCAAATGACTGTATAGCCTGCGAACGAAGTCGGCTATAGAAAGGATGCCTGTATGCGCGATGCAATTTCGATTCAAACGTTGGCTGATTGCCTTCACTATATGCGGGTTGGTGACGTCGATCGGGCCATCTCACTTTTTCCTGAAGAAGTGCGTGAGCATTTCCCGAAAGAGCTTCGTAAAATCCATTTGTTTCATATTGAAAAGAACGGATTGTCGATCAATCAAATCGTGGCCTTGGCCAACACACTGACCGGAGAACATTTGTCCGCGACGACGATTCAAAACTGGACGAAACGCGAAGTTCGCAAAATCATCGGTGTCCCTCGGGTCGGTAAAAAATATTCACTGCAACAGGCTGCGATCATTTATTTGCTAGACGACTTGAAGCATCTGTTTTCGCTCGAAGAGACGAGCTCGCTGCTCGCACTCATCTTCAACAATCCCGACCGCGACGAGGACGACCTCATCTCCCCGATCGACTTCTACCGCTTGTACGCAGAGTATGCCAAGTCGACGAGCCCGATCGAGATGTTAGACACTCGTGCGAAGCGTTCGATCGAGAAGATGGGACATACCCATCCGAACATCATGCACGTCCTGAAGCTATGCTTGTACGCGCACCGCGTGACGACACTCGAGCTCGAGGCCAAACACTATTTAAGCCGCTTCATTTGAGCCAATCAAATGAAGCTTTTTTTGTGGAACGCAAAAAAACACCAGTCGCAGTGACTGGTGTTCGTCATATTGGTTAGACTGACATGGCGACCGGCATCCGTGATTTGACCGTCAACGTCTTCAAAACTGACAACAACTCGAACATCGAGAGCTGATCCGCCTCTTTCGTCAAACAGAAAGAATCGTCATCTTGTTTGCGAAGTTCCGCCACAAGTTTTCCAGCTTTATCGCGAACACTGAACTTGTAGCGCTCGACATCGTATTGAATCGTGTAGAGACCACGTTCATAGACGTTGTATTCACACTTTTTCCCGAATAACGAGAACTTGTCTTTCAATTGACCAATCGCTTGCCCGTCGTGGTTCATGACGACCCACTTTTGACAGTTCGGGATGTACTTCCCGTGAGCGATTTGTCGACCGGACAAGTTGTGCACTTGAACACTGCCCTCCGTGTCGCGGTGAACAGATCCGATTGCATCATTTGTTTCGTCATAAATGGTCGCCTCGCCTTGCGTAAAGACACAACCTTTTACATAAATTAATTTGCGCACCGCTTTTTCCTCCTACTACGTTCCAACCTCGATTTTTGTGTTTGTTCGGTTGGTCATTCTGTGAAACCCCAATTTAGTCTCTAGTAGTCGTGTTTCTCTGTTCAACTACTACATATTTCATATGACGAAGATGATTATTGCACCGTTTGAGGAAAAAGACAACCCCTTTTTCTTCGACACAATCCGCCAGTCTGTCAAAGCTGTGAACAGGCGCCACTTTAGCGCTTAAATCCAGCCTGTTTGAGCAACTGTTCGAGCTCCGTTCTTGCAATCAGACGAACTTGATTTGGTTCGGCGAGTTCGTATGCACTATCCGTATAGGACGAGTTCGTGACGACCCATCCTTCGTTCGCCCCGTAGTATGGAACGGACGCGGCTACTTGCTGGACCGCTTCGAGTCCGACAACTTTTTCATAGCGTTTTGCTTGGACCGCGATCGACCAGCCGTCCGACGTTTCAAGGAGTAAATCCGCCCCGAAATCACGTGACGCCGGCGTGACCGTCACGGTGTACCCGAGCGCTGTGAATACTTCTTCTAAAAATAGCTCAAACTCACGGCCGTCCATTCGATCAATCCGATCAATCGTCGACAGGCGCATCCGCCAGATGAGCCAAGCAATCCCGAGAGCGAGCACCGTGACGACGCTCCACATCGGTGCTTCGAACCACCATAATCCGGTGGCAATAAATAGGCTAAGCGCCATTCCTTTCACGTCAATCGTCCTCCCTATCGTTTCTTTTATTTACTTTACCGAATCAATGCAGGAAAACAAAGGGTCTTCTGTCGAATGTATTCCAAATGTACCCGTTTGATATAAAGAAGGAGGGATCAAACGTTAATGGAGAAAAGGATGTATCTCCAAAACGAACTGCTGCACGCTTTACCTTACGGCGTCGCGCTGATTACGAAGGACGGTACGATCGTTCAGGCGAATCGTCCGTTCATGGAGCAGTTTCCTGAAGACTTACAGACGAAAACGAATATTTTCCACATGGTCAACCAATCACCCCTCACCATGGAATTGTCGCGTCGGATGGAGCAAGGACTTCCTTGGATATACGAGATGCCGACGATTCGCGTCCATGCGATCCCATATGAACATATATACGTTCTCTCCATCGAGCCGCTCCCGCTCGACACGCGGGTCACGGTCCAACATAACGCCTTTGAGGCGATGATGCATACCGAGCTCGACATGGCGATGATCATGACAGATGCCAATCTGCTCATCAATCGCTTCAATAAAGGAGCGACCGAGCTGTTCGGCTATAAACCTCACGAAGTGCTCTATGAGATGACACCGTTCGCCTTGTTCGAGTCGCGAGAACTGAGTGAGAAGCGAACGCATTATCAAGACGAGACGGAGCGCTTGTTGTCGTTCGAACAGATGCTACGCGTCGCACTCGATCGTGGAGACCGAGAATGGAAGTTTCAGCGCAAAGACCGCACCCATTTTGTCGGTAAACTGTTCATGCAGCCGGTCTATGAACACAATCAAATCATCGGCTTCTTTTTCTTCGTCTTTGATGTCAGTCCTGAAATCGCGCTCAAAGGTGAACTGCTCCATAAAGAGCAGCGTTACCGCATGTTTGCTGAGTCCGTGATTGAAGCTGTCCTGTTTCACGAAGGGGGAACGATTCTTGACGCGAACAAGGCAGCCGAAACGATTTTCCGTATCCCGGCCGAGGACATGGTCGGACGCCAAACGATTGAATTTATCGCGGAAGGCTACCGGGCCGATGTCCTCAGACGGGTCCGTAATCACATTCAAACCCCGTACGAAGTCATCGGACGGCGCGAGGACGGTACCTTTTTAGAGATGGAAGTCTATCCGAAAGAAGTGACGTTCCAAGGCCAGACGCTCCGCGTCGCCGTCATGCGCGATATTAGTGACCGTAAAAAAGTCGAGCGCATGCTTGAACGAGAGAAAAATGCGATTGCTCGTCAGCGCGACATCATCCAATCGATTCTGCAAGCATCGAACGAGGCGTTCGTCTTGACCGAATCGAACGGTAGTGTCCTGTTCATGAACGTACATGCCCGGCGCTTACTCGACCTGCCTGGCATCGCTCCGAACAAGATGCAGGAACGCATCCCGCTCCTGACGACATTCCGGGGCCGTGACCGCACTGAAATGTTAAAGAAAATCGACCTCTTGCTCGACGGGTCGGCTCGTGAAGTGTCGCTCCGTTTTTCGATTCCGCAACCGAACGATCGCGACGAACAGTATTATGAGATGTACGGAACGGGAATGGACACAAAACGGCAGATCGGGATGGACAGTGGCTTTTTGTTCGTCTTCCGCAACCGGACCGAAGAAGAGCGGATGGACCAAATCAAAAACGAGTTGGTCAGCACCGTCTCACACGAGTTGAGAACACCATTATCTTCTCTATCTGGATACATCGAATTGATGCTGACACGTGACTTGTCGAAGGACAAGCGCGAGCGCTATTTAAAGACGATGGCAAAAGAAGCGAAGCGGTTGACGGACTTGTTGAACGACTTCCTTGATATTCAGCGCATGGAAGATGGCAATCAAGAGTATAAACAAGACCGCTTCGTCCTGAACGAGCTCGTCCGCGAAGTCGTCGAACGCTTCCGCGAGACGACTGACCACTCGATTCATTTCGATGATGCCGACGAGTTGCTCGTTCTCATCGCCGACAAAGATCGGATCGAGCAAGTCATCATCAACTTGCTTTCAAACGCCATCAAGTACTCACCTCACAGTCATGAGATTGAAGTTCGCGTCCGGAAAGAGCACAAGCAAGCCCACGTGTCCGTCCAAGATTTTGGAATCGGGATTCCCGAGCACGCGTTCGAAGAACTGTTCAAAAAATTCTACCGTGTCGACAACTCAGATACGCGTCAAATCGGAGGCACCGGCCTCGGGTTGTCAATCTGTAAGGAGATCATCGAGTCGCACGGCGGCAGCATCGAAGTCGAGTCGAGCGTAGGCGTTGGCTCGACGTTCACGTTCACGTTAGATGTAGCGGAGGAGACGTCATGAATCAATATGCCTTTACCGGTTTCCCAGGATTTTTAGCAGGAAAGCTGATTACCCATCTCGCGACATTGCCGGATCAGATCGGCACGATCTATGCGCTCCATTTACCGGCACAACGACCAGAAGCGCTCGCTTTGAAACAAGAACTGTTAGCCACGACTTCGCTTCAAGACGAGCAGTTAGTGCTTGTTGAAGCCGATATCACACTCCCGGAAGTCATTCTCGACCCGATCATGCGGTCGGTCATCGAACGGGAAGTGAATTATATCTTCCACTTAGCGGCCGCTTATGACTTGAGCATCCCGTATGACGTCGGCTACCGAGTCAACTTGCTCGGGACGAAGCATATGACGGCGTTTGCCAAACGGGCAAAACAGTTAAAGCGATACGTCTATTTTAGTACCGCCTACGTCTCCGGACGCCGCCAAGGGACCGTCTATGAGAACGAGCTATGGCATCGGGTCCAGTTTAAAAACCATTACGAGGCTACGAAGTATGAAGCGGAAGCCATCGTCTCCCGTGAACTCGGCTCGATACCCGCGACGATCATCCGTCCCGGTATCGTCATCGGTCATAGCAAGACCGGAGAGACGAAAAAATTCGATGGCGTCTACTTCGTGTTGAAGTTGATGGACCAGTTGCGTCAAGCGGCGCCGCTCCCGTATATCGGACGGCAAAACATCGAAGTGAACCTCGTACCGTATGACTACGTGGTCGAAGCGACTGCTTATCTCGCCCACGCCCCAGTCGGTCTAAAGCGCACGTTCCATTTGACCGACCCGTTCCCGCATGGGGCTCGGGAAGTGTACCGTATGATCCATGAAGCGATGTTTGGTCGCTCGCCTCGCGGAACGATTCCCCATTTCGCCGCAGAAACCGGATTTTCCGCTTTGCAGCTATCGGAACGATATGGGGTTCCAAAAGAACTGCTCGCCTATTTTAAGCATCAAGTCCATTTCGACACGACGCAGACGCTCCGGGCGTTAAACGGGACCGGCATCGTTTGCCCGGATTTACAAGACTACTTGCCTGACATCGTCGCCTATTACAACACACACAAAAAGCCCTGACCAGGGCTTTTTGTGTGTCTTCATCCAATTAACAGCTTCTCTTTCGGATAACGGATCTTCCGGTCCATCTGTCGTGCGACCGTGAACAGAATGGTCAGCGAGCCGACACGGCCGAGGAGCATCATGAACATGATGAACCCTTTCCCGGCGTCATTCAGTTCAGCCGTGATGCCGAGCGAGAGCCCGACCGTCCCGAAGGCAGACACGGTCTCGAACAAGAGGGCGGTCGCCGGAATATGAGCATTCGTCAAAATCGTAAGTGCCGTGATCAACATAATAAAGAAGAAGCTCGAGATGGCGACGACGTATGCTTTCTTGATTTGAAACGCGTCGACCGTCCGCTCGAGAATGACTGTCTCTTTTTTACCGACGATGAACGCCCACATGTCCGCTAAAATGACAGCGACGGTCGTAACTTTAATACCAGATCCCGTTGATGCCGCTCCGGCCCCGATATACATCAAGATGAGGATTAATCCGATCGATACCGGCGCCATCATCGAGATGTCCACCGTATTGAATCCAGCCGTCCGTGTCGTCACCGCTTGAAAGAACGTGACGTTTAACGCCTCGCCAATCGGGCGGCCGTAAAGTGCACCTTCCACTGATACCCACTCGAATAGCATAAGTCCGAACCAGGCGATCCCGTTGATGACGCCAAGCGAAGCAATCATGATTTTCGAATGCAAAGCGAGTCGCTTCCATCGTTTCACTTCGGTCGCGTCGGCAATCGTCGTGAATCCGAGACCCCCAATCATCAAGAGCATCGAAATCGTGACGACGATGGCCGTATTTTGCTCGAACTGCATCAAGCTGTCGGGCCATAATGCAAAACCTGCGTTATTGAACGCCGAGACGGCATGGAAAAAGCCATAATATAGTGCTTCGCCGAACCGATAATCGCTCGTGCTGTAAAGTTCGACCGTCAAAAATAACATTCCGATGAACTGGACGATGATGGTCGTGAAGACGATGTTGCGGACGAGGCGGACCGTTCCGCCCGGACCTGACAAGTTGAGCGATTCTTGGAGTAAGATGCGCTGTTTTAAGCCGATTTTCTTACCGAGCACACTGAGCAGCATGAGCGCGACCGTCATGAATCCGAGTCCGCCGATTTGAATCAAGGCGACGATGACGAGCTCGCCGAACGTATTGAACGATGAGCCGATGTCGATCGTCGACAGGCCGGTCACCGTGCCTGCTGACGTCGCGATGAACAGGCAATCGATCCAAGAGACCGGCTCGGTTTGGGCGAACGGCATGTACAGTAACGTGGCTCCGGTCAAGATGGCGAGTAAAAATCCAGTCGCGATAAATCGGGCCGGTTTTTCAAAGATGAGCCGGTATAGCGCCTCAATTCGTTTAAGGCGCAATTCCCGTACGGTCAATCGATGTCGCATCTCGCTATCTCCTTTAAATCGAGTTTTCTAAGCATCATCTTACTCCTCGACGTGTAAATTGCCAACTAGAAAAATGTATCGCTAACCCTTCCTATATTTTTTTGGTAATATGAGAGATAGACTTTATGAATATTGAGGAGGTTGAATGAAACCGTGGACCCTAGTACGGTAGATCATTCGCTAAAGGATGTCTCGCGAAGGTTGGAGCGTCAATCACAATGTATGCCCGCCCATCTCTATTTCCAGCTCGAAGAACTGTTGAATTGGTCACTTGATCAAGAAGTTATGAATCAATTGTACGCATTATTAAAAAAATACGATGTGCTAACCGATATAGAGCGTGAAGAACGAAATATCAGCATCCAACTGCTGATTGACGAAAACGGCGCTTAACCATCGGAACGCATTTGCGGGAGACGAGTTAAGTCTCTCGCTTTTTTTATATCTTGATTTTTTTTAGAAAGGTGGAAAACATAGACATGGATGTCGTCACTTTAGTCGGACTTTTACTCGGTTTCTTTACGTTAATCGGAGGGATGATTTTGAAAGGAGCGGGGGTCGCTCCGCTGATCAACCCTGCGGCGCTCGTTATTATTTTTGTCGGGACGGCGGCCGCGGTCAGTATCGCCGTTTCGAAAGAACAGCTACAGACGGTACCCCAACTATTTAAGATCTTATTCAAAAAACAAGAACTGCCAAGCAAATCTGGTTTGTTGACACAATTCGTCGACCTGTCGACGCAGGCACGTAAAGAAGGCCTGCTGTCACTCGAGACGGCACTCGAGCAAGTCGAAGAACCGTTTTTGAAACAAGGCATGATGATGGTCATCGACGGTCAACCGTCTGAATATATCGCCGAAGTGATGTCGCGTGATATCGAGAATATGGAAATACGCCATAAAGCGAACGCTGATGTGTTCACGCAAGCAGGCACGTACGCTCCGACGCTCGGTGTACTTGGAGCCGTCATCGGGCTCGTCGCCGCACTAAAAGACTTATCCGATATTGATAAACTCGGCTACGCCATCTCCGCCGCCTTTGTCGCGACGCTGTTCGGGATTTTCAGTGGATATGTTCTTTGGTTCCCGTTTGCCAACAAGTTGAAGCAATATTCGAAAAGCGAGGTCGTCGTCAAGGAAATGATGATCGAAGGAATTTTGTCGATTCAAGGCGGAGAGTCACCAAAGACGTTAGAAGATAAGTTGGCCGTGTATTTGTCTCCAAAGGAGCGAGCGAACTATGAAGCGCAAAAAGAAGCATGACCATGAAGAACACATCCCGGAAGGCTGGCTCATCCCTTACGCTGACCTGCTGACGTTACTTCTCGCTTTGTTTATCGTGTTGTTCGCCTCAAGTAACGTCGACCAGACGAAGCTCAATAAGATGTCTCAATCGTTCAATCAAGTGTTCTCAGGCGGCACGAGTGTCTTCCAAGCCTCAACGGCGTCAAACAGTGACATTAGCCGAACGGACAAGACAGATACGACCGCCAATCCGCGGACGTATGAGCTAGCCAAACTCGACGAGTTAAAAGAAGAAGTGAATCAGTACATTAAGAAAAATGGATTAGAAGACGAAATCGAGGCGACCATCAACTCAAGTGGGCTCGTCCTGACCATCCAAGACCGGGCTTTGTTCAGCATGGGGGAAGCGACACTCGACGCTGACGCCCGCACGGTCGCTCAGTCGATTAGCGGCATTCTCGAACAAGCCGGAAATCGAGAAATCGTCGTGTCCGGTCATACCGATAACGTGCCGATCAATACGGCTCGTTTCCCGTCGAACTGGGAACTCAGTTCAGCCCGAGCGACTGCGTTCATGCGAGGTCTGTTGACGAATGAGTCGCTCAATCCGAATCAGTTCACGCTCGCAAGCTACGGGGAATATAAGCCGATTGCGACGAACGAAACGGACGCCGGCCGTTCTAAAAATCGCCGTGTCGAAGTATTGATCAAGCCGCTCGTCGACTTATCAGAAGGTTCACCAAAAATGATCGAAACGCTCGTCTTACCATGACGAAAAGCCCACTCTGCGACAGAGTGGGCTTTTTGTTAACGTGTCCATTCAAAATATTTTCGGGCGAGCTCGGTGAGCGGGCTCTCGAAGAGCCGCTTCCGCCAGTATAGATCGGCCGCTTTCTTAACGGCCTCGCTCCGCGAAGGATACGGATAGATCATACGTGACAACTTGCCGATCTTATCACCGCGTTGCATCGCATAGACGACAATCTGCATCCAATCGCCAGCCGTCATCCCGACCGCGTGTCCTCCGAGAATCTTGCCGTTCTTCCGGGTGATGATTTTGACGAAGCCTGTCTCTTGGCGATCGGCGACGAACCGATCGACTTCGGACAGCTTCGCCTCAAAGACTTCGATGTCATCCCCGTGACGCTCACGCGCCTCGGCCTCGGTCAATCCGACATGAAACACTTCCGGGTCGGTGAACGTGATCCAAGGCATCTTGCTGTAATCGACCTTGTTCCATAGCCCGAACAAGGCGTTGGCGACGACCGCCTTGCCTTCTTCGCCGGCCGCATGTGTGAACGGTAACGTCTTGATCGTATCTCCGATGGCGAAGATGTGGGACTGTGACGTCCGATACGTCGACGTCACATCGACATAGCCGTCTTTCACGTCGACTTTCGCCCGATCAAGGCGAAGTTCTTCGATGCGTGGAGCACGTCCTGTCGCCATGAGCAGTTTTTCCGCCTCATACTCGACAGTTTCCCCATCGACTTCGGCTGTGACTTTGATGCGTCCTGCCACTTCAGCAATCTGTTTGACCTTGACACCGATTTCTAGATGCAGCGCCATCTCAAGCTGTGAGCGGAGCAACGCACTGACAGACTCGTCTTCTTTCGGCAAGAACGCGTCTTGCGCCTCGAGCACGGTCACTTGGCTACCAAGCCGCGCGAACGACTGTGCCAGCTCAAGTCCGACCGTGCCGGCCCCGATGACGATGATGCTCTCTGGGAGCGTCTCTTCTTCAAACACGTTTTCATTCGTTAAGTAGGAAACGTTGTCCAATCCATCGATTGGCGGGACGGTCGGTTTCGACCCGGTCGCGATGACGAACTTTTTACCGATCAGTAAATCGTCACCGACTTTCAGTTCGTACGGGCTTTGGAACGACGCTTCTCCGATGTATACATCGACCCCGATCTTTTCGAAACGCTCCGTCCCATCGTGTTCTTGAATGATCGCCCGCGCTTTGTCGACTCGTGCTTTCGTCGTCTTATAATGATCGCGCCCGTCAAACTCGGCTCCGAGCACACGTGCGGCCTGCATCATCGAACTCGCATCTTTCGAGGCTGCGATGAGCGCCTTCGACGGGATACAGCCGACGTGGAGACAATCGCCACCCAGATGTTTTTTCTTCTCAATCAGTGCGACTTTCACACCTAAATTCGCGGCACCGGCTGCGACCGTCATCCCGGCCGCGCCTCCCCCGATTACAATCAACTGATAGTCCTTCATCCCATCAACCTCCGATATCGTTTGCTTACGTCGTCCATCCGTTTCCGGTTCACACCGAAGTCGGAATGACCGAGTCGTGAAGCAGAACGAAATTCTACTTGTCTCGCTTCATCGTCAAATAAAAATTCCACGTCATCTTTAAAACGCATCACTTTCGAAGAGACGACGTAATGGAGCGTGTCCGTCGTCTCCTCGGCAAGCTCCGTCCGAGGTAGCTGCCCCATCACCATTTTGATGGTTTCGACCGTTTGATCGCGGTCTTTTCCATACGGAAGCGGGTCCATGTGCAGCGCTTTGATCGACGTTTGTGTCGATACGGCATTCGGACTTCCTTTCAACGGTTTCAATGTTTTTGCGGCCACGACAAAAAACCTCCCTCATTCTACATACAATTGTATGTATCCTGAATTCGGAAGGTTTAACCCTTTTATTGCAGTTCGCTCGGGTCGAGCGGTAACAGAACTGTCACAGTCGTCCCTTGTCTGACTTCACTTTCGATGACAAGTTTCCCTTCATGCGCCTCGATCAACTCCTTAGCGATCGCAAGGCCGAGGCCGCTACTGCCTTTCGTCACTTGCGCTTGATAGAACATTTCCGTGATGCGCTGCAAGTGTTCTTTCGAGATGCCAGGTCCTTGATCGATAATCGAGATGAAGGCGACCCGCTCCGACTGGACGAAGCGAACCGTGAGCGTCCCGCCGACTGGTGAGAACCGGATCGCGTTTTCAAGTAAGTTTAAGAATACTTGCTTGAGCCGGTTCTCATCGAATAGACCGACCGACTTGGCCGGGTAGCGCTCGATCAACGTAATCTGCTTATCTTCAAGCGATTGTTTCAGTTGAATCGTTACTTTGCGTAACAGGGAGACGAGATCGAGCTCTTGACGATAGAGCACGAGACGACTCTCCTCGATTTTCGTGTAGTCGAGCAATTGCTCGACGAGACCGATCATTCGCTCGGTCTCCGAATGAATGATACTCAGACCGAGCTCTGTCTCGTCTGACAGTTGTTCGTCCCCGCCTCGGATCGTCTCAGTCCAGCCTTTGATTGAAGTGAGCGGCGTCCTGAGCTCATGGGAGACGTTCGACAAGAATTCGTTGCGCGTCGATTGGTGCTGTTGCACTTTAGCGCCTAAGTAAGTCAGCGTCCGGGCAAGCGCCCCGAGCTCGTGCTTCTCGTTCGAATATACCTCGACGTCGAAATCACCTTGCGCCATCTCGTCAGCCGTCTCAATAATCTCGCGGATCGGACGGACGAAGCGGTCCGCGATTCGGATGACCGCGTATAGCGCCACGAGCCAAATCAAGACACCGATCATGAGGACCGCCATCCAAATCTCGCGGATGAGCGTGTCTAAGTCTGCGAGCGGACGCGTGAAACTGATGGCGAACTCACCCGTTCCCTCGGTCATGATTGGGCTCGTCACCGACAGAAAGTGTTCTTCGTTCACGTCATAGTCTTGGACGACCGACTCTCCTCTAGCGAGACGCTCGAGCTGCTCAGGTGTATACGACGCTTGTTGTGCTCGCTGTCCGGTCGTTTTTATAATCGCGCCAGAGCGGTCGACCATCGTCAAATCCGTACCCGGATACCCGAACGTCCGGACGAGGACCGAGAACGCGCTCGGTGTCTCAAATCCGACTTGCGCCTGTGGATACAAATAAGCACTTGTCGTCGCATGGCTGACCAACGCATCGGACTCATACTCGTAGTAATAACGGTACGTACCGTACGACAGGACGCTTACGAGCAGTAAGAGCACGAGTGTCACGACAATCATCATGCGGATGACGAGCTGTTGTCTCATCCGTCATGTCTCCGCCACTTATAGCCATGCCCCCATAGCGTCTCGATATAGGCCGGATGGCTCGGGTCGTCTTCAATCTTTTGCCGTAAGCGGCGAATGTTGACGTCCACCGTCTTCCGGTCCCCGAAGTAGTTGATGCCCCAAACCGCATCAAGAAGCGCATCACGTGATAAGACGACTTCTTCGTTTTGGACGAGATGACAGATCAAGTCATATTCGGTCGGCGTCAAATCGATCGATTGTCCGTATTTCGTCACTTGTTTCGCCGCCAAGTCGATGGCGAACGGTCCTGACTTGAGACGTTTCTTCTCTTTGCGCTTCACTTTTTCGACGCGTCGCAGGAGCGCATGAATGCGCGCGATGAGCTCGCCCGGGCTGAACGGCTTGGCGATATAGTCGTCCGCCCCTTTCCCGAGACCTTCGATTTTATCTTCTTCAAGCGTGCGTGCCGTCAACATGATGATCCCGACGTTCTCGTCTAAGTCACGAATTGCGGCGCACGCTTCAAAGCCGTCCATCTCAGGCATCATGACGTCTAGCAAGACGATATCGAACGGTTCACGATCGAACGCGGTGACCGCTTCACGGCCGTTCGTCGCTTCAAAGACATCAAATCCGGCTCGTTTTAAATTTACGATGATAAAGCTGCGAATCGCATGCTCATCTTCGGCTACTAATATCCGATTCATATTTCCACCTCTTCTGGAGTTCACTACTCTACATTATAGTTACGTTTTTGCGACAAGGTTGTCAATTGACCTCAAATCATATTAGGATGGAGTCATTAGATTCTGAAGGAGGACTCCTTACCACTATGAGTTATAACATGATTGTTTTAGATATGGACGATACGCTCCTCACGAGCGACCACACGATTTCCCCTGTCACGAAAGCGGCGTTACTTGACGTCCAAGAACGCGGCCACAAAGTCGTTTTGGCAAGCGGACGTCCGACGTACGCCATGTGGGAAGCAGCTCGTGAACTCGAGCTCGCCAAATATGGTAGTTACATCTTGTCATTCAACGGTGCTTCAATCATCAATTGTGAAACAAATGAAGAAATCTTCTCAAGCACGTTAATGCCAGACACAGTCGCCCACCTCCATGATATCAGTGTCCGGGAGGAAATCGCGATTCATACGTACATCGGTAACGAAATCGTAACCGATCAGCCGAACCCGTATACCGATCTCGAAGGCGAATTGACGGGCATGCCGGTCATCCACGTCAACGATTTCAAAGAAACCGTCACGACCCCTGTCGTCAAATGCCTCATGCTCGGCGATGGAGATACGCTCGCCCCAATCGAGACGAAGCTACAAGTCGAGCTCGAAGGCAAGCTCGCCGTCGCCCGCTCGAAACCGTTCTTCCTCGAGTTCACGGAAGCCGGTGTGACGAAAGGAACGAGCCTCGCCTTTTTGGCTGACCACGTCGGAATCGACCAAGCACACGTCATCGCTTGCGGAGACGGCAACAACGACTTGACGATGATCGAATGGGCCGGACTCGGTGTCGCCATGGGTAACGCCAACGCCACGGTCAAAGGGAAAGCCGACTTCATCACGAAGTCAAACAATGAAGATGGAATCGCCCACGTCATCGAGACGTACATGAGCAGTGTCGTTACGAATCGTTAAGCAATAACCGTTTGAACCAAGGAGGAATCACGATGAATAAAGGATTGAAACGAGCTGGACTCGGACTAGTCGGAACGGCCGTCGCCGGTGCCGCCTACGTCTTCTTGTCACCGAAGCCTGCGTCCCGTCTCGTCAAAACTTCGTTTACTGGAGGCAAGGAAGTCGCGATCAAAGGATTCGACGAAGTCGTTCAAAAGACGTTGGTCCGTAAAGACATCGATTACTATTCTGCCTACGAGAACGGGACGTTCGATTTGATTCGCTATGAAGGCGATAAGCATGTCGTCCCGACAATCTTTTGGGTGCACGGTGGCTCGTTCGTTGGCGGTGATAAGGCCGATGTGTTCAAGTATGCGACGTCGATCGCAAGCAACGGCTACAACGTCGTCAGCATCAACTACGCCCTCGCCCCGGACGTCACGTATCCGGTGCCACTCCAGCAAATCGAAGAGGCGTACACGTATATTGCCGACAACAACGATCGCTTCCGACTCGATCTCGACCGCGTCTTCTTCGCCGGAGACTCGAACGGAGCGCAGCTCGTCGCCCAATTCATCGGGATTCAACTGAACGATGACTATGCACCGTCAGCCGAAGTGAATCAAGTCGTCCCGCAAGACTCGATCCTCGGCGCGGTTCTCTTGTCTGGCCCGTATGATTTGAAACGGACGATTCTCGAGTCTTCGAAAGCCGTCAACCGTTTCTTGTTCAAGCGGATCGGTTGGGCCTACTTCGGGACGTACAATTGGGAGAACCTCCCCATCGTCAACGAAGCGTCTCCTCTCGTCAACATCCCGGCCACGTTCGTCCCGACGTTCATCACCGACGGGAACACGGGGTCGTTCGAGACACAAGCGAAAGAGTTCGCGACGATTCTCTCCGGACGGACTGACGTGACGAGCGTCTTCTATAATCGAGATGAATACGAACTCGGAAACAGCTATCACTTCGAGATGGATCAACCAGCAGCCAGTTCAACGTATCGTCGCTTGATCACGTTCTTGCGCGAAACGACCAAATAAAAACAACCCCGACTTTTTTCAAAGTCGGGGTTGTTTGCGTCATTTGAGCAAATCCATTGCGCGGCCAATCAGCTCGTTGCGAGAGTCTGAAGTTTTCCGTAACGCTTGTAGCCGGTCGATGAGTGCTTGACGAAGCTCGTCTGACTGAACGAGTTCCAAGCATTCAATCTGAGCCAACCAGGCGTCTGCATGCTCAGAGAGGACCATCGGGACGAGAGCGTCGATCGACTCACCTTGTTCACGCATGAGCCGGATGCGATTGAAGAGCGGGTCGTCTTCCGTCCACGTCCGGGCGTCCCGTTCGATTTGAACTGGTTTCTCTAAGACGACGAGCTCTTCGACGTCCGTGCCCGGGAAGATCGACGGTAGCGAATCGTGTCTCACTTCAAGCGTCGCGAGCTCGATTTGTTTGCCGTCGATGTGCACGCTCACGTCTTCTAGCGTGATCTCGTCTGTCGTCTCGCTGACGATGCGGCCATCGAGGCGAACGTCCGCTTCCGCGAGCGCTTCTTGGATTGGTCCATCTAAAACGAGTAGTCCGTGATTGCTCAAATTGCGAAGCTGGCCGTGGTCAACTTTCACGCAGTCCCCCCATTGAACGAGGGCAACTCGGCCTGTGTTCGTCACGTGTCGAACCGTTCCGACACGGTCGGTCCCATCTTCGAGCCGGATCGTCGATTGACTTCCTGAGGCGAGCGCCTTCTCAAGCGATGCGATTCCGCCCGTGTGGACGGCCATCCGTGATTCGAGTTCATCGAGCGCATCCGTCAACGCCTCGAAGTCAGGGATGACGAACAGTTCACTTTGCATATTCGTCACATCCTGTTTCGTCTCTAGCGCATGCTCGAGGTTGAACGGATGTTTCGTGACGGCGTCGGTCAGGCAGTGACGGCTCTCGCCGACCGAAGACAACAGTCCGGCCCCGTAAATGAGCGGGCGCTCGATGTCGCCGATCAGTCCGAACTCGACCGTCCACCAAAAGATACGTGCCACTTGCTGCGCTTCGGAGAAGCCCGTCACTTGCGCTTTCGCTTCATGCAGCGCTTCTAAGGCGGCTTTGACATCCGCTTCCGTCGAGTTGGCATTCTCTTTCACGATCGTCAGTCGTTTGAGTGCCGCGAACGAGGCGTGTTCCTCACGGTTCATGAACGCTTTCGCGCCAAGTTGACCGAACCGTTTCACGATTTTAGAAAACTCAGGGTCCATCAGCATCGGCGCGTGACCGGCCGCCTCATGGATAATGTCTGGTGCCGGGCTGTACAAGATGTTCTCGACTTTCCGGATGTCGGTCGCGACCGGTAACATCCCGTTCCCTTGGAAGTCAAAGAACGCGACGCCAGGAATCAATCCGTCGACCGCGACCGTCGACCAACCGGCCGCTCGCATCTCGGCGGTCATTTTTTCGACGTCCGGCAAACGTTCCGGTCCCATGCCTGTCTTTTTCAACCCTTCGATGTAGAACGGATGGGCCTTGCCTTCGAGCGTATGCAAATTGAGCCGTAATACGAAGCGCCAGACCGCGTGATCGGTCGGTGTGTACTCGTTGTAAAACTGGGGCGAGATATGAGGCGCCAAGTGGCGTGGGATTGATTGTGTGAGCATGATATTTCCTCCTTTTGTCTACTGGACGTCAAAAAGTCCCTATCGATTCACTCGATAGGGACGACTTAGCCGCGGTACCACCCTGATTACTAGACGTTGTCTAGTCACTCTAATCCGATAACGGGGGACCGCTCACATGTGAGAGCTCACAAACTGTAATTCGATTCATCTTTTGGGCGTGTTCGCAGCACCACACGCTCTCTAGGCCAGGGAAGATGTCTCTACTTCGGTTTGATCATCGCTTTTGTTACTGTTATGCAGTTATGCTTCTATGCGAACTTGCTTTTAAGCGTTAAAGCATCTTGTTGGTTGTAACTTTACCAAATCGTTTTCTCGACGTCAACAAAAAACAGTCCGCAACTGCGAACTGTCACAAACACCAATCAATTTCAGGTTGCCCCCACTGTTTCAGCAAATCGTTCACTTGCGAGAACGGACGGGATCCGAAGAAGCCGCGGTGTGCCGACAGCGGACTCGGGTGGACCGATGTCAAGATCGCGTGCTGCGGCCCGATCAGCTTTTGTTTCTTTTTGGCATCGTTTCCCCAAAGAATAAACACGATCGGTTGTTCGCGCTTCCCGAGTTGCTCGATGATCGAGTCCGTGAACTGAACCCATCCTTGTCCGCGGTGTGATCCGGCCTTACTCGCTTCGACCGTGAGCGCGGTGTTGAGCAACAATACGCCTTGGCGGGCCCAGTTCTCTAAATTCCCGCTCTTCGGCACGCTACAACCCAAGTCTTCATGCAACTCTTGAAAGATGTTGCGCAGCGATGGCGGAAAACGGACACCGTCTTGGACCGAGAAGCTGAGTCCGTGCGCCTGATTCGGACCGTGATACGGGTCTTGGCCGAGGATGACGCATTTGACGTCTTTAAACTTCGTGTAGACGAACGCGTTCCAAATGTCTTCCCGCTGCGGATAGACGGTCGTCGTCGCATACGCCTCATCGACGAACGCTTTCAAGTCAACGAAGTACGGCTGCTCCATCTCTGCTTCAATGATGTCACTCCAGTCGCCGAGCAAGCGGTCTGATAACTGTTCTCCCATTTGATTCGCCCCTTTCCGTCTTATCATACCCGAATCGACGGCACACAAAAAGACGAGCCCAGTGGACTCGTCCGATGATTATACTGTGACTGTGCCTGCTACTTCTTTCGCAAGTGCTTCTGCTTTCGCTGTCGCGTCAGCAACGATGTCTTCGATCTTGTCTGGGAACTGGTTCATTCCTTCAACCGCAAGTGTCGTCACTTCGTTCACGCCGACGAACGCAAGCGCTTGACGGAGGTACGCGTCTGCAAAGTTGAGGTCTGTGCCTGTGTAGATGCCGCCTGTCCCTTGAATGTGGATCGCTTGTTTGTTCTCAAGGAGACCGACCGGCCCTTGCTCTGTGTAACGGAACGTCTTGCCGGCTGAGAGGACGCTATCGAGGAACATCTTCATGCGTGCCGGGAAGAAGAAGTTCCACATCGGCGTCGCGAACACGTAAAGGTCTGCTTCCATGAACTTCTCAAGCATGCCGTTCATCGTCGCGACTTTTGAAGCTTCGACGTCTGTGAGTGCTTCACCAGACGCGAATTTTCCCCAAGCGCTTAACACGTCGCCATCAATTTCTTGGACGTCGACATCGTAAAGCTCGATTGCTTCGACTTCAAACGATGCGTTCTCTTGTTGAAGTTTCGTCATGAACGCCTCGGCGACTTGTTTGCTGTATGACAATTCTGTCGGTTTTGGGTTAGCTGATACGTATAATACTTTATTCATAATGGGTTCCTCCACTTGTAATCTCTATTTTGATAACAACAGTTAGAACTATATCATCTGTATATCTCACCGTCAATTATTTCAACTTCAAGATAATTGACAAAAAAAACAGCAGGCGTTATTTGCCTGCCGCGTTGTAGCCGACGCGTTTCAATAAATCAATCAACGTCTCAGTCTCTTGTTCGCTGAGCGGTCCATAAATATCTTTGAAGATTTCAATATGCTCAGGATAGACGACGTCCATCAATTGCTTGCCTTCGCCTGTCAACGACGCGTACGTGACACGACGGTCTGACGGGCAGGCGATGCGCTCGATGAGCCCTCGCTTCTCAAGCTTGTCGATCACATACGTGACGCTACCACTCGTGATCAAAATTTGATCACCGATTTGTTGCAGCGGCGTATCTCCTCGTTTATACAATACGGATAGAACACCGAACTCTGTTGAATTCAATTGGTGGCGTCTAAGATCGTCTTTGACACGATCACTGATTGCGTCCATCGCTCTGGCTAAGACGACCCATGCCTTCAATTCGAGTGATTCAATCATGTCGGTTTCACCTCAATTCGTTCATCATTTACCTTTAGTATAGCAGGACATGAGCAGTATACGTCGCTAAAAACACTTCGTCAAGAAACTTCTCCGTTGTCGCGTCTCCTTGAAACGTTTAGAATAGAACTATTGTGATTTTTAGAAAGGGTGGACGGTATGCGTGAGTATTATGAGATTTCATTGACGATTAAAGCAGGCTATTTGAGTTCGGTCATCGAGTTGTTGAACCGGGAAGGCATCGCCCCTGACTATGCCCTTGAAAAAGAAGGCGCGGTCTTTTTACTGTTCAACCACTTGCCATGGCCGAACGTCACGCGCGAACCGCACGCAGTCGAGCGTTTCTTGTTGACGTTGTCGCGCGAAGACTACCTGTTCGTCAAGACGAAACGAAAATCGCCCGTACCCGGCCATGAACCGGTCGCCTGCATGGGAGCGTACGATTCGCCTTTCCACGAATATTTGAAAATCGAGCTCGCCGTCGACGAATCCGATGCGAGCCATCTCGATATGTCGGCGTTCCGCCATTACTAAACAACGCACGCGCGTTGTTTTTTTGATGACTAGGTTTGAGCGTGGACGGGAATATAGGACAATATCTGACTGATAAAGGAGAATGTCTTGAATGGATACAGTTATGTTGATCGTCAACCCATCGTCTGGGAAAGAATTAGGGAAAGAGCATGCGCCGTTCGCTGAAGAAGTGCTACGCGAACGTTACGGAAACGTCGACGTCCGTTTTACTGAAAAAGCCGACGACGCCACACACTTCGCACGAGAAGCGGCGTCGAAACAATATAAAGCCGTCGTCGCCATGGGTGGCGACGGAACGTTGAACGAGACGGTGGCCGGTCTCGCCGAAGCCGATCATCGTCCCGACTTCGGAATCATCCCGCTCGGAACGGTGAACGATTTGGCACGGGCTCTCGGCGTACCGAGCGACCCGAAAGAAGCGATTGAAGCGCTGCGAACGGCAAAACCGTCACCGATGGACATCGGGAAGTATGAACACGGCTACTTCATGAACGTCATCGCCATCGGCCTCATCGCTGAGGCGGTCGATGAAGTCAGCGTAGAAGAGAAGACGAAATGGGGCCCGTTCGCCTACTTGATTGAAGGCATCAAAGCGTTCCGGGAACACAGTCCTTACTCGTTATCAGTTCAGGCCGAAGAGCACACGTTCGACGGGGACGCTTTTCTCGCCGTCATCGCGCTGACGAACTCGGTCGGCGGCTTTGAAAACTTCGAGCCTGATGCGAAGTTGAACGATGGCCTGCTTCACGTCTACTTGTTTGAGAATCTCGGTTTCACAGACGCCTTCCAGCTCGCCCCGGCCTTATTTACCGGCAAGCTTAAAGAAACAGACAGTGTGACCGCATTCCAGACGAAGCGGGTGTATGTCGATTCGCCTGATTCGCTTCCGGTCAACGCCGACGGGGACACGGGCGGGAAACTCCCGCTCACGTTTGAAGTGCTCCCAAGCCATCTCCAAGTGCTGAAACCAGTCTAATCTCTCGCCTCGGCATAGAAGGCTCGTTCGAGAAAGGAGAGATCGTTCGATGAACATCACACTCGTTCCGCTGCTCGAAGCGTCAGACGACATCGTCCAGACGTTCAACCGGTGGAACAACGATCCCGAAATCGTTCATTTGATCCGCCCTGCTCGCTCGGAAGAAGAACTCGCGGCCGAGCAACAGATGACCGTCGCCGACTTGACGGATCGACTTCAGACACACGATATCTTTCTCATTTACGCTGACGACAGGCTCGTCGGCGAGGTGAACGTGATGTATGACGCAAACCATCTATACGTTCAAGAACCAGGGAGTGCCTGGCTCGGACTCGTTATCGGGGAAGCGGCGGGTCGCGGCAAGGGTGCGGGCAGCGAGGCACTCCGACTTTTGGAGGAACGGCTTCGTCACCAAGGCACGCCGCGCATCGAGCTCGGCGTGTTCGGGTTCAACGAGGCGGCACACCATCTCTATAAGAAGCTCGGCTATGAAGAAATTGCGCGCATCGATGCGTTCACGTACTGGAACGAACAATTTTGGCCTGATATCCGCATGGAAAAGCGACTGACATGACAAAGACCTTCCTCAAGCGAGGAAGGTCTTTCGTCAGTTGTTCAAGTTTTCGACTTCGACGACGCGGAACCCTTTTTGTTCGAGTTTGGCGACGATCTTGTCTTTCTTCGGCTCATCACAGTCAGGCGGCAACGTGATCAAAACACGGCGAAGGACTTTACTCTTCGCGTCGAGCGTCATCAAACTCGCGATAGACGAGTATTTGCTGACGACTTTCGTGATTTTCTCGAGCGCACCTACCTGCTCGCTAAGTGCGATCGTGACGACGTAGCTGCCTGTGTCACGGCTCCACGCCTCTTCGAGCATGCCGAGCATCTTCCCGTGTGGCAAAATGCCGTAAAATTCATTGCTCTCGTCTTTTAGGACCGCGATATACGGTAACTCTTTGATCGAGAAGAAGACTTTGAAGAATCCGTCCGACTCGTGGACGTATTTCTGCGTATTTTTAATCAATTCCATGACGTTGTCGTCAAGGCTCGCGCCACTCATTCCGTGACGGTAAATATGCATCTTATAAATGTTACCGCGGAAAAATATTCCCGTCTCATCGAGGACAGGGACACAGCGGTATCCTGTCTTTTCAAGCGTATCGAGCGCTTCACGTAACGTCGCCTTTTCACTGATTGTGACGACGTCTTTTTTTGGAATGCATAAGCTATGCACTAACATGCGGTTTTCCTCCTAGCAAATTAAAAGTGGTCTACACCCTATTCATTACTATTCCCCAAATATGATTGAAATCCTGCCATCTTTTTCAAAACTTCGATTCAACCTTTGGCGGTCATGGGATTTGTCGTAACGCCTAAAAGTCGTTATAGTGAAACTATCCAAACAGACAAAGGGGATTGAACGACTATGACGATGAAAAAAGCATTAACGATCGCTGGTTCAGATACGAGTGGCGGTGCAGGCATTCAAGCTGACTTGAAGACGATGGAAGAGCTCGGTGTGTATGGCATGACCGCACTCACGGTCATCGTAGCCCAAAACCCGCATAACGCTTGGCACCATGAAGTCTTCCCGATTGATACGACGTTGATCGAGAAGCAGATTGACACCGTCCTCGCCGGAATCGGCGTCGATGCCGTCAAGACAGGGATGCTCCCGACTCCAGAAATCATCGAGCTCGCGGCTCGTAAAATTAAAGAGTACGGCATTCAAAACGCAGTCGTCGACCCGGTCATGGCTTGTAAGGGAGCCGACGAGATCCTCAACCCGGACGTCGCCGTCGCGATGCGTAAGCACCTCGTCCCTGTCGCCAAAATCATCACGCCGAACTTGTTCGAAGCGCGTATGCTCGCTGGCCTCGACAAGACACCGTCGACGATGGAAGAAATCAAAGAAGCCGCACGCTTGATCCATGAGCTCGGTGCTGAAATCGTCATCGTTAAAGTCGGTGGAAAACTTGGGTTCGACACGGCGTTTGACGTCCTCTATGACGGTAACGAGTACCGTCTGCTCGAAAGTGAAAAGATCGAACCTGCTTTCACGCACGGTGGCGGTTGCACATTCTCTTCAGCCATCGCCGCATCACTCGCGAATGGACATTCCGTCGACGAGTCGATTCGCATCGGGAAAGAGTTCATTACAGAAGCGGTCCGTCACTCGTTCCGCCTCAACCAATACGTTGGGCCGACGAACCATACCGGTTATCGTCAAAAACTAGCAACACAATCATAAACAAGGTGGCCCGGGGCGAACGTCCTGGGTCATTATTGCCATTGGAGGAGACTAGCGTGAAACCGATTCAACCTGAAACGATTCAAACGTATTTAAACGCACACGTGTCGACGCCTTTATACGCTCACGTCGAGACGACGAACGGCGCTTACGCCACACATAACGACCCGGATTTCCATAACGCCGGGATGTTTATCCGTAACGTCGTGATCGAGTACAGTATCGGTCAAATCAAAGGAGACGGACCGTATCGAGTCGGACTAAAGCTCGATCACGGCTGGCTCTACGTCGAAGGATTGACCGACTTTGAACAACACGGTGAACAGTTGCTGCTCGCCGGGCACGACCGTCTCGGACGCCTCGCCTGCGCGCTGCATCTAGACGTCAAACCGCTCCCGCAAGGAGCATCGGAGGTGGACAGCCAATGAACGGACCGTTACTTGTTATTTTCCCACACCCGGACGATGAGGCGTTCAGCTCGGCCGGAACGATCATTCAACATCAGAAGAACGGCTTCCCCGTCACATACGTCTGTCTGACACTTGGTGAGATGGGCCGTAATATGGGCTCGCCAATCTTCACGACGCGTGAAGAACTGCCAAGAATCCGTAAACGCGAGCTCGAGGACGCCTGTGCCGTCATGGGCATCGACGACCTCCGGATGTGGGGACTGCGCGACAAGACCGTCGAATTCGAAGACGAGACCGAACTGACGAATCGCTTCAGCAAGTTGATCGCCGAAGTGAAACCGACCCGCGTCATCTCATTTTATCCAGGCTATGCCGTCCATCCCGACCATGAGGCGACAGCACGAGCGGTCGTCCGGGCGCTCCAAGAGATGGACGAAGCGAAGCGTCCCGAATTTTTAGGTGTCGCTTTCGATCACCGGACGGAAGATGAGCTCGGCAAACCTCACGTCCTCATCGAAGTCGGTCAGGAGAGTGCCGCCAAACGTGAGGCGTTGCTCGCCCACCGTTCACAGACGGAAGGGTTGCTCCGTACAATCGACAACGCAGAAAACGCCCACGTCATGGAGTTACTCCAACGTGAGCGCTTCTATCATTATCCGTTCTCATGATTCAAACGCGTAACGCGTCATATACAGCAACAAACCTACAGTCCCTAACCCGATCAACGTTCCTAGCACGACGACGATATGTCCCATGTTCTCACCTCTACTTGGTTTTACGAACTGAATGAGTAATAAGTTTCAATAACGCGTGTGCGAACACGCGTTTTTTTATTAAAAGTACAAAACGTAGATAACGGCCGCTAAGACGAGCCGGTAAATCGCGAACGGCGTCAGTTTCACTTTGTTGATCAACTTCAAAAAGAATTTGATCGACAGCAACGCGAACAAGAACGCGCTGACGAAACCGATCAGGAAAACAGGCAGCGTGTCGACCGTGAAATAGCTCCACTTGCTGTAAAGCGAGAGCGCGCTCGCCCCGAACATGATCGGGACGGCCATGATGAACGTGAAGTCGGCCGCAGCCCGGTGACTCATCCCGAGCAACACTCCGCCCGAAATGGTCGAGCCCGAACGTGAAAAGCCTGGCCAAAGCGAGAAACATTGAATCAAGCCGACTCCAAGCGCTTGTTTGTATGTGATGTCGTCGAGTGTCGCGGTCGTCTGTCGTTTCACGCCGGACAAGTCGGCGGCAATCATGAAGAACGCACCGATGACGAGTCCGATCAATACCGTCTTAATCGAAAACAGATGCGTGTCGATGTAGTCCTCAAACATGAGTCCGAGCACGGCCGCCGGGAGCAGACCGATAAAGATATGTAGCAGGTTCAACTTTTTCGTCGGCCCTTCGTGTCGAATCGCGAGCAATTCCTTCGGATTCAATAACGCTTTGAACCGACTCCTGAAAACGACGATGACCGCTAAGATCGAACCGAGCTGAATCACGATCTTGAACGTGTTGGCTACTTCTTGACCTAGAAAACGACTCGAGTTGAGCCAAATATCATCGACCAAGATCATGTGTCCGGTCGAAGAGACAGGCGCGAACTCCGTCAATCCTTCGACGACGCCTAATAAAAAACCGATGAATAATTCATACCATTCCATTGCATTGTCCCCTACTCCAGTATTGCTTTTTATCATACACGGACGGGACGACGTTCTCTCTCGGTCTTGAGACGTAAAAAAGAGGACGCAATGAAATGCCCCCTTTCCCCTCATGTACATAAAAAAGCCACGGAACATGTCCGTGGCCGATAGATTATTTTAATAGGTTGAGCATCTCACGGTTAAACGCCGGAATGTCGTCCGGTTGACGGCTCGTGACGAGCTGATCTTGGCAGACGACGACTTCTTTGTCGGCATACTTCGCACCGGCATACTCCATGTCGACTTTGATCGACTTATAGCCGGTCGCGTCGCGGCCTTCGAGCGTCTTCGCCGTGATCAACAGTTGCGGCCCGTGACAGATGGCGAATACTGGCTTCTTCGCATCCATGAACGCTTTCGCGAACTGGACGAAACGTTCGTCTTCGCGCAACAAGTCAGGTGAGAATCCGCCTGGTAAGAGCAGAGCGTCAAAGTCTTCTGGTGACACATCGTCGATCGCTTTGTCGATCGTGACTTTCGCCTCGCCTTGTTTGCCTTCGACGGTGTTACCGGCTGCCTTTTCGATCGTGACAACTTCGTGCCCCGCTTCCACCAATGCGTCGCGTGGACCTGTGAACTCTACGTCTTCAAACATATCCGTGATTAGCGTTGCTACTTTTGCCATATCGGAAACACTCCCTAATTTTTGTTTTACGCACATAAGGACTGTTCCACCCGTCACGGGCCATTAAACATTCAGCGGAATTTCGAGACGTACGGATTGTCCCGCTCGAAGAAGCGGTACGCATAGTCACGCGCCTCACCACTGTTCGGGATACCGATGCGCGGGCCGGCCTCAATCTCGTTCACACCGTCCCCTTCGACAATATAGAGCGGTTCATGTTGGAGCGAGTGTCCGTATAAGTCCATCGTAATCCCGAGCGCCTTCGTCAGTTTACCGGGTCCGTTCGTCCGGTCGAACCGTTTGATGCCAGGACGATTGATTTCAATCAACTCCTGCCCGGCGACGGGTTCGACCGCCCGGATCAACACGGCTTCCGGTGATCCGATCGGACCGCTGACGACGTTCAAGAGCGTATGCGTGTGCATTTGATACGTGTACACATGTCCAGACTGCCCGAACATGATCTCGGTCCGATTCGTCCGTCTGCCGCCAAAACTGTGGGCTGCCTGATCGACCGCCCCGAGATACGCCTCCGTCTCGACAATCTTGCCAATGATCTGTCCGTCGAGATGATCATGGACGAGATAGTGTCCGAGCAACGACCGGGCCAGTTCGAGCGTCGGTTGTTCATAAAATGATGGGTCGAGCCGTTTCATCGTCATCCCTCCTCGTCCTTATTTTCTCAAACGAGGCTTGGCGACACAAAAAAGATGCCCTGAACGCGTTCAGGACATCACTTTCATTACGATGCGAGCTTGATCGCATCACGCTGCTTCCCCAACTTCACGTAACCGAGCACGATTGAGAAGATCGGGCTGAGCCAAAGGAAGAACGCGAACGGTGCGTATTCGAGTACCGGCACGCCGAGTGTGGCGGCGAAGAAGGCACCGGACACTCCCCAAGGAATGAGCGGGTTGATGACCGTCCCGCCGTCTTCAAGCGCACGCGACAAGTAACGCGGGTCGATGCCGCGGTCGATAAACCCTTGTTTGAACGCTTGTCCCGGGAGCAAGATCGACAAGTACTGCTCGCCGGCGAGCAAGTTGACGCCGATCGAGCTGAGCACGACCGACAGCACCGAGCTACCTGGTGACTTCAGACGCTCTAGTAACGCATCGACGATGGCTTGGAACACGCCCAGCTCACGGAGCAGTCCACCGAAAGCGAGGGCAATCAACACGAGGCTGACCGACCAAAGCATCGATTCGAGGCCACCGCGGTCGAGCACGGCCGCGATCGTCTCGTTCTCGACGCCCGACTTGAATCCGGCCTGCATGACACCGAACCAGTTCGAGACGTTCCAATTACCTTGGACGAACCCGGCCGTCAACACACCGGCAAACATCCCGACGAGCATCGTCGGCAATACCGGCATCCGACGGAAGGCGAGCACGGCGACGAGGACCGGTGCGAGCAGTGTCAACCATGACAAGTTGAACCGTCCGGCGAGTGCTGTCTGTGCTTCCGCGATTTGCGTCGTGTCGGCCGCTTGACCGCTCCGTCCGAGAACTGTGAATAAGATGAGTGTGATTACAATCGCGGGAACGGTCGTCCCCATCATGAAGCGGATATGGTCGAACAGTTTGACACCGGCCACAGCTGGCGCAAAATTCGTCGTATCCGACAGCGGGCTCATCTTATCACCGAAGAGCGCACCTGACACGATGGCTCCGGCGGCGAGCGCCGGGGAAATCCCGAGTGCCATCCCGATCCCGAACAAGGCGACCCCGACGGTACCGACCGTCGTGAAGGCACTCCCTGTGAACGATGACACGATCATCGTGATGAGCAACACGCTCGGTAAGAACCACTGGGCTGAGATTGTATTTAAACCGATGGAGAGGATCGTCGCCACCGTACCGGACATTTGCCATACTCCGATCAGCATCCCGATCAACAATAAAATCATGATCGGCATAATCGCTTCACGAATCCCGTTGATCATCGCGGTCTCGATACGTTTAAAGTCGCGCGTGCGATAATACGCGTATCCCCCTATTAGTACCATTGTGCCAAAGATCGCCATATGTGGCGTCGCTTTGGCCAAAAACATCAGTGCGAGCAAGGAAATCCCGCTCATCAGCACGACGAATACAGCCTCTTTCCCTTTCATCTGCATCGACGTCCCCTCCTTTCAGTTCCATTATTTTCTACCTAACCGCTTAAACGCTTTTATGCATGAAAGTGTGTCAGTGATGTTCTTTACTATACCTACTTCTCTTTTCCCTGTCAAACGTCTTTTTATGGTAAAGTAAACGCTCGAGGGTGACCTCCGGAGTTCGTAACCTCCTCCGACATCAAAACTAGCGAAAAAGGAAGTGTGCACGTTGCAACACGAAAAAGCATTGGTCGTCTTCAGTGGCGGTCAAGATTCAACCACTTGCCTGTTTTGGGCAAAACAACAATTCTCTCATGTGGAAGCCGTGACGTTCGCCTACGGGCAGCGCCATGATGCGGAAATCGAGGTCGCGAAAGAAATCGCGGCCGAACTCGATGTCCCGCACCACATCCTCGATTTGTCCTTACTCGGACAACTCACCTCAAACGCGTTGACGAGACATGATCTCGACATCGATAATGCGGACGTCCCAAATACGTTCGTCGATGGACGCAACCATTTATTCTTATCCTTTGCGGCCGTCATGGCCAAACAACTCGGTATGCATCACATCATCACCGGTGTCTGTGAGACCGACTTCTCGGGCTACCCGGACTGTCGCGACCAATTCGTCAAATCATTGAACGTGACGCTCAACTTAGCGATGGACTACCCGTTCGTCATCGATACGCCGCTCATGTGGCTCGATAAAAAGCAGACGTGGGAACTCGCGGACCGGCTCGGAGCGTTCGATTTCATCAAAGAGCGGACCCTCACCTGCTATAACGGTGTGCTCGGTTCAGGCTGTGGCGAATGTCCGGCGTGTGTGCTCCGTCAAAACGGGCTCGCTGCATACGAGGAGGTACGCGTATGAAACACGCCCCATTCCTCGCCCCGACGAGCGTCGAGGCTAAACAAGACGGCTCGCTCATCTACTGCCCGCACCGCGTCCAAATCGTCAAAGAAGTGACGTTCGATGCGGCCCATCACTTGTTTGATTACGATGGGAAGTGCCGAGCGCTCCACGGACATACGTACAAACTTCAAATGGGGATCAGCGGTTTTCTCGACAATCGTGGGATGACGCTCGACTTCGGTGACTTGAAAGCCATCTTTAAAGAAGAGCTCGAACCGTATCTCGACCACCGCTATTTAAATGAGTCCCTTCCATATATGAATACGACAGCAGAAAACATGTGCTACTGGATTTTCGATCAGCTCGCTAAGCACTTGCCTGACGAGCGCGACGTCCGCGTCGAATTCGTCCGCCTTTATGAGACACCGACGTCCTACGCCGAGTTCCGGCGCGAATGGCTGGTGGACTGATGAAGATCCCTGTCCTCGAAGTGTTCGGGCCGACGTTTCAAGGTGAAGGCCGCGCCATCGGACAGAAGACGATGTTCGTCCGGACCGCCGGTTGCGATTATCGCTGTTCATGGTGCGACTCCGCCTTCACCTGGGACGGTTCGGAAAAACCCGACATGCTGACGGCTGATGACATCATCGTGCGTCTCGACGAGCTCGGAATGTACGATTACGTCACGATCTCAGGCGGCAACCCGCTCCTCATCGCCGGTATGAAAGATTTGGTCGAAAAGTTGAAGGCGCGCGGCGTCAAGCTCGCCGTCGAGACACAAGGTAGCCGGTATCAAGACTGGCTCCAAGACATCGACGACGTGACACTCAGCCCGAAACCACCATCGTCCGGCATGACGACCGATTGGGAAAAACTTGACGCCATCGTCGAACGGCTGCGTCCCGAACAGACGACGTTCAAAATCGCCGTGTTCGATGAGGTCGATCTCGCCTATGCGAAAGACGTCCAAACCCGCTACACCCCGGACGTCATGTACTTGTCGGCCGGCAACCCTGAGCCCGGGGCGGACGGTGACATCACCGACGCGCAGCTCAGACGTTTGAAAGAGTTGTGGGAAGACGTCGCGCGTGACCCGTCATGGCAAAGCGTCCGTGTCTTGCCGCAGCTACACACATTACTGTACGCCAACGAACGTGGCGTCTAAGGAGAATGAATATGAGACCAGAAGACTTACAAGACTTGTCGCTCCTCGGCCAGAAGAGCGTCCCATACATTTTTGAATACGCCCCGGACGTGCTCGAGGCGTTCCCGAACCGGCATCCGGAAAACGATTATTTCGTGAAGTTCAACGCACCCGAATTCACATCGCTCTGTCCGATTACGAATCAGCCGGACTTTGCGACGATCTACATCTCGTACATCCCAGACGAAAAACTCGTCGAGTCGAAGTCGCTCAAGCTTTATTTATTCAGCTTCCGTAACCACGGCGACTTCCACGAAAACTGCATCAACGTCATCGGGAAAGATCTCGTCAAGCTGATGGAACCGCGCTACCTCGAAGTGTGGGGCAAGTTCACGCCCCGCGGCGGCATCTCGATCGACCCGTACTACAACTACGGCAAGCCGGGCACGAAATATGAGAAAATGGCCGAACATCGCCTGTTCAATCACGACTTGTACCCTGAGACGGTCGACAACCGTTAAGCAAAAAGTAGGCGCTCATCCAATTGAGCGCCTACTTCTTTTTGTAACGGTTGATTTGTTGCTTGATTGGTTCGCGGAACACGGTTGCGACGAGTGTCAACACGACAAAGACAGCGAGCGCGAGGATGACCAGCTTCATATCCCCGCTCGCGAGGCTACTACCGAGAAAATTATTAGCGAACGCCCCCGGAATCATACCGACCGAGGTCGCGAAGACATAAGCCGGGAGTCGCACTTTCGCCAAACCTGAGGCATAACTGACCAAATCAAAGTTGACGAGCGGGATCAATCGTAAGATCAAGACGTAAAAGAATCCGTCTTCTTCGATTTTGTGCTGAATCTTCTCATAATCGCTCGATTCGAAATGGCGCAGAAACCGGTCTCCAAAGCGAACCGCTACATAATAAGCGACGAGTGCGCTGAGCGTGGCGCCGATGACCGTATAGACGACACCGGGCAGCGTCCCGAACGCCAACCCGCCCGCAACCGACAAGACGGACGTCGGAAATAAAATCAACGGGCGAACGGTGAACAATAAAATATAAATGAGCGGGGCGAGCCAACCGAATTGAACGATATAATCTCGGATCTCCCCCGGTCGCAAGTCGATCCACTGATAGAGAAACGTCGCTGTCCCGAATACGAGCAAAACGACGGCAATGACCCATTGTGTTTTCCACTTGTTCATCGGTCGACCTCCCCTCTTTCTTTCATCATATCGCCTCACCTCGAAAAAGTAACGCCTTCCTTTTTTTAGGAATCACAGTGTGGTACGGTTAGAAAAAGCAGAAGGAGGAATCCCAATGTACCTGGCAGATGCCATCAAATTGAAACACCTGCTCTTGAAGCAGATTGATAAGTTGTTACAAGAAGTCGAACGGGTCGCGTTCATCGAGCTCGAGAAGGATGAGCCGCTCCCGACAATCCAATCCCGCTCGCTCGAGGATATCGAGGTCGAGCTCCAATCGATTCGGACCGACATGCGTCGTCTCGACCGCCTCGTCTGTGAAGCGCACTTGCATAACGTCATCGAGACGAACGATGGACCGCTCCCGCTCGTCGAGGCGATCGAGTTCGCCGTTCAGTTGCGAGCTCAGGCTCGGATGTATCAAGACTTGGCCGAACGTCCGAAACGCGAATTTCAATCGGGTCACGGTGAAGGCACTTCTGTCATCAAGCACGCGCTTTATGATCCGGAACTGTACCGTCTGAAGGCGCTCGACGTCGAGAAACGGGCCAACCGTATCTCAAGCGCTATCGATGCGGCCAATCACCGGACCGAAATCGATTTTGATGCGAGCCGATATATGTAAGCTAAAAACGCGCCGGGACCTTCCCGGCGCGTTTTACATGTGATGATGGTCGTTATGATGATTGTGGTGGTCATGATGGTGCGAACCAGAACGACGTCTCGGCGCCGGCTCATCGGCGAACTTCTCGCCGTCCAAAATACCGAGCCGCTTATATTGGCGGTCGACCCGCTCCTTCGTCCCATCGTTCACATGCGGCGACTCCATAACCAACTGATAGCTGCCGAGTGCCACCCGGAACGGCTCCATGTATGTCCGATCGACCGGGAACGACGCCACGTCCCGCAAATAATCCGCGAGCCGGTTCGCCGCCTCGTCGTCCGGATGGTCGGCGAGCTCCGTCGCGAAGCGTTGCATATCTTTCAATAGACCCTTCGTCTTCGTCACTTGGCGAATCATGCTTATAATAGCGATTATAATCACGGTTAGAATGCCGATAATAAAAATCGGAAAAATACTGAACATCCCACTAAAAAACGAATCTCCCATCCCTGTCGAATCGATGTATACTTCTTCCCCGAATGCGAACGTGTTGACCATAATGTCTCCCCCTTTTTTCCTATATACGGACGCCGCTTCATTTGGTTTCATGCCTACAAAAAAAGCCGCGGCACTCGCCACGGCTCAACTGTCAGTTCAATTGTTTCTCCATCATGATGCGCGGTGCGCCATCTTCCGTGTACGCCCCCATGATGTCGTAGCCACAGAGCAGGTTCAAAATGATGACACCTTTGTTCGTGTTGCGCGCTTTCGTCCGAATCGAGTGGAATCCTTGCGCTTTCACCCATTCGAGTTGCGTATCCATCAACTTGCGGCCGATCCCGTACTTTTGAAACTCAGGATGCACGCCGCCAGCCCAGCTATAGAAGCGATATGGCTCAGCCTCGTAGCCGATCTTGAATCCGACGGGCCGGTCGTCAGAAAATGCGAGTAACACGAGCGGGTTGGCATGGCGGTACAGTCGTTCTTTAAAACGAAGTTGGTCGATGTCGCCGTACAGATGGCGATACAGGTTGAAGAATTCCTCTTCAAACTCGCTAAAGTTCGTCGTCACATCTTTCACGATAAATGAACTGGTCGTACTCATCTTTCCATCCCCTTTCGAAATATGGACAAGTTACTCGTACGCCTGTTTATTTCGCCATCTACTCGGATTTTCCTGTTTCTCGCTCAAATGCGTTCAAACCTTTTTGTTTGTACACCCCGAGCGAACGTTTCGGGAGGCTCCGCACCATCCAGTTTTTGAACACACGTTGTTTGTCCTCGATCGATAGTCCGTACCCTTCCGTCACGATATGACGGGCCCGCGTCGTCACGTCATAAAGCGAGATGGCGGCAGCGACCGAGATATTTAAACTTTGGACATAACCTTGCATCGGGATGACGTAATTCCCGTCCGCTTTCGCGAGTGCCTGCTCCGACACACCGTGATGCTCGTTCCCGAATAAGAGCACGGTCGGTTTTGACACGTCAACGTCTTCGAGCGGGATCGCCTCTTCGCTGAGCGCCGTCGCGAGTATTTGATAGCCGTCCGCTTTCAACTGATCGATCGCTTCTTCGATGGAAGCGTGTTCGACGACGTCGACCCAGCGATCGGCACTCTTGGCGATAATCGAGTTCGGTTTGAACTTGGCCCGTCCTTCGACGACGTGAAGCGTCTGCACACCGAACGCGTCCGCCGAACGCAATACGGCCGACTGATTGTGCGGATCGTCAACGCCCTCGGTCAATACCGTGATGTGATTCGTCCGCGTGTTCAATACGTCTTGCATCCGCTTGACGCGGTCTGGCATAAGCATCGAGAACAAGAGCCGATCCTCTTCTTTCATCACGCCCGTTCGTAACAACTCTTCAAGCAACGTGGCCTGCTCTTCTTTTGACAATGCTGATGTCGTCTGTCTCCATCCCATTCTTCTCGCCCCTTTCAACCTCTAGTATTTTAGCGGGATTCGTTTCGACTGACAAGCGACGTCGTAAAACAGCGTATTTTCATCCTTCCATGAAAATTTATGAATTTTAGGAAACCGATTGCACAAATTTATGCAATCGATTACAATCATTAATGCAAGCGATTGCATTGGCAATCGTTCTTAACAGAGAAAAAGTTCCTAACAGGAAGGAAGCGTATAGCATGAAACAGCTCATCTCATTTGATTTTTGGCAAAAACTCGGTAAGGCCTTGATGGTCGTTATCGCCGTTATGCCGGCAGCAGGACTCATGATCTCGATCGGTAAATTGATCGGCATGTCAGCCGGAGACGTCAGCATCTTGCTCACGACGGCACGCATCATCGAAGACTTAGGTTGGGGCATCATCGTCAACTTACATATCTTGTTCGCGGTCGCCATCGGTGGCTCGTGGGCGAAAGACAAGGCCGGTGGTGCGTTCGCCGCACTGATCGCCTTCATTTTGATCAACCGTGTCACAGGCGCCATCTTTAACGTCAACGGTGCCATGCTCCAAGACCCGGAAGCGACAGTCCAATCCCTCTTTGGGGCCGACCTCGTCGTCGCTGACTACTTCACATCTGTCCTCGGTTCACCTGCCCTGAACATGGGTGTGTTCGTCGGGATCATCGCCGGTTTCCTCGGTGGTGCTCTTTATAACCGGTTCTACAATTTCAGTAAATTGCCGAACGCCTTGTCGTTCTTCAACGGGAAACGGTTCGTTCCGTTCGTCGTCATCCTCGGTTCGGTCGTCGCGGCGATCGCGCTGTCGATCATCTGGCCAACGATTCAAGGGGCACTCAACAGCTTCGGCCAATGGATTGCCACGTCACGTGACACGGCACCGATCCTCGCGCCGTTCATCTACGGTGCACTCGAACGTCTGTTGTTACCGTTCGGTCTTCACCACATGCTCACCGTCCCGATGAACTACACGGAGCTCGGAGGCACGTACACGATTTTAACGGGCGCGACAGCTGGTTCAGTCGTCGCCGGTCAAGATCCACTTTGGTTAGCTTGGGTGACGGACCTCGTCAACCTTCGCGCCGCTGGGGATACGGCTGCTTATAACACGCTGCTCGCTGACGTCGTACCGGCCCGTTTCAAAGTCGGTCAAGTCATCTTGTCGTTCGCCGCACTCATCGGTGCCGCTTATGCGATGTACCGTAACGTCGATGAAGACAAGAAAGCCCAGTACAAGCCGATGTTCCTCTCGGCCGGTCTCGCCGTCTTCTTGACGGGTGTCACTGAGCCGATCGAGTTCATGTTCATGTTCGTCGCTCCAGTCCTTTACGTCATGTATGCACTCATGGCCGGTGCCGCCTTCGCCTTGGCGGACATTATCGACCTTCGTGTCCACGCGTTCGGTGCGATCGAGCTATTGACGCGGATCCCGATGATCATCAAAGCCGGACTCCTGCAAGACTTGATCAACTTCTTCCTCGTCTCGGCTGCGTTCTTCTTCATCAACTTCGGGGTGTTCAACTTCTTCATAAAGAAGATGAACTTGCCGACGCCTGGACGTAACGGCAACTATATGGAAGAAGCGACAGAGCAATCGACGGTGACCGGCAACGAGCAGGTCATGGGGATTATCGCTCTACTCGGTGGGGAAGATAACATCGAGGACGTCGATGCCTGCATGACACGTCTTCGTGTCACAGTGAAAGATATGTCGCTCGTCTCAGAAGAGCGCGAATGGAAAAAGAACGGCGCCATGGGTCTTATCTTGAAAGACCGCGGTGTCCAAGCAATCTACGGCCCGAAAGCCGACGTGTTGAAGTCTGACATTCAAGACGTCATCGGTGCATAATCAACAGGCCAGCTCGTGCGAGTTGGCCTGTTTTTTCTAAAGGAGGACTACTGTGAATATTTTGACACTCAACTGTCACGCCTGGTTAGAAGATCGACAACAAGAGAAAATCGACTCGATCGTGGAACGGATCGCGAGCGAGGAGTATGACATCATCGCACTCCAAGAAGTGAACCAACATAAAGAAGCGCCGCTGATTGACGGTCTCATCCGTGAAAACAACTTTGCCCACGTCCTCGTTGAAAAACTCCGTGAGCAAGGGGTCGCCTATTACATGACATGGGATTTCGCCCATTACGGCTATGACATCTACGAAGAAGGCGTCGCGATCTTATCGCGGACACCGTTCGTCTCGACCGAGTCGTTCTTTGTCTCCCAAACGACCGACCCGAGCGATTACAAGTCCCGAAAAATCGTCAAAGCCGTCGTCAGTGGCACGGACGAACCGACGGCCGTCTACTCGTGCCATCTCGGTTGGTGGCATGATGCGGACGAACCGGCTCGTCACCAGCTCGATGAACTGCTTCGCCGCGTCGAAGATGACGACCGGGCTCTCCTGCTCGGCGACTTCAACAACGACGCGTTTCTGCGCGGTGAAGGCTACGACTATTTGATCGACCACGGTCTTCAAGACTTGTTCTTTCTCGCGGCTGAGCGCGAAGGCGATGCGACCGTCCAAGGAAAAATCGCCGGTTGGGACGAGAACAAGCAGGCGCTTCGCATCGACTTGATGTTGACGAACGCCCCGATCCACGTTTCGCGTCACGCCGTCGTCTTTGACGGCGACAACGGACCAATCGTGTCAGACCATGCCGGTGTCGAAGCGACCGCGTTTTGGCGATGAGACAACCCCTTTCTTTCTGAACTGAACTGAACCCCGAATGATGGACACTTGAAAAAGTCCCTCACTCGGGGTTTTTCGTGTGCGTACGAATCGCTATAATGAACCTATTCA
>NZ_JACSMB010000019.1:0-44871 GCF_018618455.1 Exiguobacterium sp. s142
CAGCGGGCAAGGCGAGACCCAGCAGCGACATCGTCGCGATGCGGCTCGCTGACCGCCCCCAGGAAAGCGGCGTGCCGGACAGGGCGGCTCGAAGGGCAATGAAAGCAGATGAGCGTCATCCCATCCGGGACGACGCTCATCTGCTTAAAATCATTTGAAGTTTTTCAGTGCCCTCGCGAGAACGAGTTATCGTTCTTCCGTAAGGGGTTTTGTCATGTCTTCTTCTATCACGTCTTGTCGCTCCCGCGCCCCGAGCACGCCGTAGTCGAGGACGACGATCAAGATGGCGATCCCGGCGAGCGTCCAAGCGGCGTCGATGGCGAACTCGCCGACGATGAAGCCGAACAAGACGAAGGCGCCGAACGTCAGGTAATAGCCCTTGCGCCAAAGCGATCGGTATTGATTGGCGACGTCACGGTCCCATACGTAGAGGGCGACGTAGCCGACTAAGGCGATGAACAATGTGGCAAACATCCAATAGAGAAACGACTGCAGCGTCAAGCCGAACAAATACGCGAATAAAGGTTGATTCATGGAAATCCGCTCCTTCGGTGTATGGTCGTGTATGTCATAGAACTTCCTTCTATTCCATTTTCTACCTAAACACCGAATGCGTCAATACGACTATTCATCCAAAATGATTTTTGGTTCAAAAGACCTATTCTTGTTTGATCCACATGAAGTCGTACGCCTCGAGCACGACCGCCTCGACCCATTCTCCCGTGAACAAGTTCGTCCCGCTCGCAGCGATGACGACCCGTTCGTCCGACACGTTCGTATAGAGTAGAAGCGTCTCGCCTCCCCCGCTCCGCTCGACCGTGAACACGCGTTTGTCCGTCGCGACGATGCGCTGCTCGGCGTACGGCGAGAAGGCCGGGTGCGTCCGCTTGACGTTCAGCTGGCTCAAGATGCCGGAGAACACTTGCAGGCGGTACGGGTCCGTCTTCAACTCTTGGACGAGCGCGGCCCGCTCGACCGGCGTCGTCACCCCGAGCAGCGTCCGGTAATCGACGGCCGGGATGCCTTGCAGCGAGAACAGGACGCTATGGGCGGCGAGCAACATGTCGACCGACGGCTCGAGCAAATTCTTCTCGAACGGGTCCCGCTCCGGGGTCGACAAGAAGTTGAAGTACGTCTTGCCGTCCTCGGGTGCCTCGATATGGTCGGCCCAGTCGGTCAACCCTTTGGCGTTGCCTTGGGCGAAAGCGAGCAGCGTATGGGACGCCAAGTCGAAGTGACAGATGACGTCGGCGACTTCGAAGTAGGAACCGGTCCGGTCGGCGTCTCCTTCATAGGCGAGGACGAGCTGCCCGTGCGGTTTATAATGGTGGAGAATCAATTGCCATAGTTCGAGCACGTGCTTGATCCGCTCCTCGGGCATGCCCCGGAACGATTGGACGTGGACGCGGACTTTCGTCGCCCCTTGTGCGAGCCGTTCGATGAACGCGTCGGTCTCGTCAAGCAAATCGACTTGCAGCTCGTTATAGACGTCCGGCGTCATCTCGTACATGAGATCGAACTCGTCGTGGAAGCGCCCGAGGTCCTCGAACAGACGGATGCGCGGGTTGACGGCCGTATCGGTCGGCTTCACTTGATGCGGGAACAGCGACACGAGATACAAGTCGCTGATCGACGATCGGACGTGGTCTTTCAATAGCGTGTGCAGCGCGTCGAGGTCTTGCGTCCCGTCGGTCGTGACGGCGTTCGCGTCGACGATGAGGACGCTCGTCAGCTCGCTCGGCGCCTCGTGGTCGTGCCACGTGTGGCCGGCCCACTTGTCGAACAGACGGCGCCAGTCGTCGGCTGTATGATCGTCTTCGAGTCGGTTGATTATCGGTTCAAGTTTGTCCCAAATCATGTGATCCCTCCTAGTACTGTCTCTATTAACAGTCCCACCGATGCGCCCGTTTCAAACTCACGAAAAAAGCCACCCGAGGGCGGCTTCAGTCCATCAAACGCTTCAGTTCGGTCTGGACGCTTGCGAGCGAGTCCGGATTTGGGTTCCAGTAATAAATACCGTCTGACTCTAGCCCGCCCGCCCCTTCGATCCGGAGCGTGCTGGCGTTACGGAACGCCTGCATGTAGTCCGTCGACAGACCGACGAGCTCGTTGAACTCGATGTTCGTCTTGGCACGGTTGCCGGCGACGTCCAACAGTTTCGTCACTTTATCGACCGAGAAGTCAGAACGCCCTTTCTCGACGATGGCCGCGACAACGGCGCGTTGCCGCTCCTGGCGGCCGAAGTCCCCGTTCGGGTCGTCGTAACGCATGCGCGTATACGACAATGCCGACTCACCCGTCAACTCAACTTCACCGACCGGATACGAGTAACCGTCCGATGCGAACGCGAGGTTGTTCGTCACCGTGATGCCGCCGAGCGCGTCGACGACCTCGGTGAACGCCTCCATGTCCGTCTCGACGACGTAGTCGATCGGGATGTCTAAGAGTCCTTCGACCGTATCCATCGCCATCTCGGCCCCACCGAACGCGTAGGCGTGGTTGATCTTGTCACGCATCCCGCGCCCGACGATCTCCGTCTTTGTATCCCGCGGGATGCTGAGCATCGCCCCTTCGTCCGTCTCCGGGTTGAGCGTCATGACGATGATCGAGTCGCTCCGCCCTTGCTCGGTGCCGCGGCGATCGACGCCGAGGAGGAGGACCGACACGGACCGCTTCTCTTCGATCGTCTGTACTTGTTTGCGTTCTTCAGAGATTTCTAAATTATCGTTCACCCGTGTCACCGTCTCATTGACGTCCCGGTACATCGACCAGACGAACAGTCCGCCGGCGATGAGGATGACGGTCATGACGCCTACTGTGAGCAATACCCATTTCTTCCATGATGATTTCTTGCGATGTCTCGCCATCAGACCACCTGCTTTCATTAAATCTATAGTATGAATAATTCCCGCTTACCGTGTAGTATTATAGCACGTTGCCAAAAAATGCTAACGATTTCTTTCGGATTTTCATGGGAAATGTGTGCGCTGAGGCCGGCGTCGCATATGACCAGGCCAAGCCGCGTTGATCTCCGCCCCGAGCAGCATCGTCGCCGCCGTCAAGTAGAGCCAGATCTGCAGCAAGATGACGATCCCGATCGTCCCGTACGTGTCGCCGAACATCGAGAACTGGTCGACGTAGATGCTGTAGCCGGTCGACAACAGCTGCCACGAGATGACGGCGAAAGTGGCGCCTGGGAGCGTCTCCGTGAATGTGACGTGTTGCTGGGGCGCGAACTTATAAAACAGCGAGAACGCGAAGATGAGGATGACGGTCGAGACGGTATACCGGGCGAGCGTCGCCAACCGTTCAAACTCCTCGAGCATCGGGAACCACGCGTACATGAGCTCGACGAACTCGCGGCCGAAGATGTGGAACACGATCAAGATGACGGCACCGACGCTGAAGGCGACGAGCGTCAACAGCCCGATGAGCCGACGGACGATGTAGCTGCGCGCCTCGGTCTCGCCGTAGGCGAACACGGTCAGCTTGACGAGCCGGGCCGCCCCGTTCGAGGCCGACCAGACGGCGATGACGGCACCGACCGAGATGAGCCCGGCGTTGATGTCGCCGCTGACGTCATAGACGACCGACAGCATGTCACGCACACTCGCGCCCGGGATCAAGATCTCGATCTGCTCGATCAACAGGGCGTCGTCGATCCCGAGCCACGCCATGACGGCGAACAACAGGACGAACGTCGGGAAGATGGCGAGAAACCAGAAGAAGGCGAGCGTGGCGCTATAGTCGTTGATGTGATGGTCTTTGAAGCGATGGCGGACGTCGATGATGAGACGGATCAGTCGGTCAAGCACACGGGTCACCCCTTTTCTTTTCATTATCGCACAAATTAAAACGCCCCATCCGCTTTGGATGAGGCGCTGTTGTCATTGTTCCATCAATTCGCCGAGATACGACTTCACGTCTTCAAGTGAGGCCGCATCCGGGTTCCAGTAATAGATGCCGTCTTCAGCCTTGCCGCCAGTGCCTTCGAGTCGAAGGACGTCCTGGTTTTTGAAGGCGGCCATATAGTCGGCCGACAGTGTCCGGATATCTTTGAACGTCATGTTCGTCTTCGCGTTATTGCCTAAGACGTCGAGCATATTGTTGAATTTCGAGATCGAGAAATCGTCTTTGCCTTCGTTGACGAGCGCCGTGATGACGTCACGCTGACGCTCTTGGCGACCAAAGTCACCACTCGGGTCGTCGTAGCGCATCCGCGTGTACGCGAGCGCCTCGGGGCCTGACAAGTTGATCGTGCCTGGCTCGAACGAATAGTCGCCTGACGTGAAGGCGAACTTGTTCGTCACTTCGACGCCTCCGAGAAGGTCGACCGTGTCTTGGAACCCTTTCATATCGACTTCGGCGACGTAATCGATCGGGATGCCGAGCAAGTTCTCGACCGTCGCGAGCGCCATCTCGGCACCGCCGAACGCATAGGCGTGGTTGATCTTATCGGTCGTGCCTTTGCCGATGATCTCCGTCTTCGTGTCGCGCGGTATGCTGAGCATCGCGCTCGCATCCGTATTCGGGTTGAGTGTCATGACGATGATCGAGTCGCTGCGGCCTTGCTCGTCGGCACGGCGGTCGACACCAAGCAACAGGACCGATACCGGTTTCTTGTCGTTGATCGTCTGTTTATTCATCCGTTCCGGGCTGAGCCCGGCCGACTCGTTCAAACGACTGACCGTCGAGTCCACTTGGTTATACAAATAAGCTGCCACCCCGACTCCGATGAGCAGGAACAGTCCGACGACGATCCCCACAATCAACGCGATGCGTTTTGCGGGCGTTTTCTTCCTACGACGTTTCTTGACTCTCTTTTTCTTTTGCTCTTCCATGACATTGCACCTTTCCTCGAACCTGTAGTCAATTTCACATAGGTTTTATTTTAGCATGCACCTTATTTTAATATTCCTATTTTTTATAAAAGAGGTAAATGGTTGCCGATTGTTGTCGAATCATTCACTCGCTTATTTTTATCGGCCGGTTTTGAAAAAAGGTTTAGCTTTTCTAGCATATCTTTTTTAACCCTACCCTGAGCTCCAAAAACCGAAACCGCTACCATTCCGATCACCATGGGCACAAGGTCGCAGCACGCAGTTCTAATTCTGACGAAACCGATCGGGGACGTCCTCGATCGGTTGTTTTTTTAGGTCCGTTTCCTTACTTCGAAAAAACATCATAGTACAAACGCATTATTTTTTGTAATATTTGTATATAATATCATTTATAATGTAATTGAAGTCCAATTATTTTGCGAAGGGGATAGACGGATGCGTTTCGTCGTCACGTGTTTTATCGAGAAAAAAGAGCCGTTTTCATTCATTATTTATGGGAGTTCGAGGCATCAGGCCGAACGGACGTTTAACCAGACCCTCCAGTTGGCCAATCCGCTCAACGACTTCATCGAGGCGAGTGATGGACAGAAGATCCGAATCGGGTCGATCCTCGCCTATCGGATCGATGATATAAATCCTCTCTTTTGAATCCGCTCCATTTCGGGTAACCCTTATAAAGACTAAACCAATCGATTGGGGGAACGAATATGGAACTAGGAATGATTGGACTTGGCAAGATGGGACTCAACCTGGCGCTCAATTTGACGGATGGGGGCCACCGCGTACTCGGTTACGACCCGGGCAACGTGTCGACGAGCCAGTTCGAGACGCTCGATTCGCTCGAAGCGGTCGTGGGCGGGTTGAAAGCGCCGCGTGTCGTCTGGGTGATGGTGCCGGCCGGTGATGTGACCGAGCGTGTGTTGAACGATTTGCATGCACTGTTGTCTCCAGGGGATATCGTCATCGACGGCGGCAACTCGAACTATAAGGAGTCGATGCGGCGGGCCGAGCACTTCAACGACAAACTGATCTACTTCTTCGACGTCGGGACGAGTGGCGGCATGGAAGGCGCACGTAATGGCGCCTGCACAATGATCGGCGGCGATATCGAGGCGTTCGGCAAGATCGAGGAATTGTTCCAAGACGTGTCGACGGACAACGGCTACTTGTACGCCGGTCCGAGTGGTAGCGGTCATTTCCTCAAGATGATCCACAACGGCATCGAGTACGGCATGATGCAGGCGATCGCCGAAGGGTTCGAGATTCTCGAGAAGAGCCCATTCGATTACGACCACGAACAAGTCGCCCGTGTATGGAATCACGGTTCGGTCGTCCGCTCGTGGCTGATGGAGTTGACCGAGAGCGCGTTCCACAAGGACGCGAAGCTCGACGGGATCAAAGGCGTCATGCATGCGTCGGGTGAAGGCAAGTGGACGGTCGAGACGGCGCTCGAATACGGCGTCCCGGCACCGGTCATCGCCATGTCGCTCATGATGCGCCAACGCTCGCTCGAAGAAGACACGTTCTCCGGCAAGGTCGTCGCCGCACTACGAAACGAGTTCGGCGGGCATGCGGTCGAGAAGAAATAAGGGGATGGAGCGTCGGTCGAGTTGGTCTTGACCGACGTTTTTTTTGCGAAATCACTCTAACAATCCAAACGCTCTAATTGGTTTGAAAATCAAAAAGAGTAACGACCGTAGCCGTCACTCTAACATCACACGTTCACGAAACGATGAACTGAGATGATACATATTGTAGCGTCCCACTTTTTCAACCTCGACAAATCCTTGTCGGACGAGATCTGTCACGGTCGCCCTTGCCGTCGCTTCTCCTAATGGATGGTTTGACTCACTGGCGATCCGCACAAGGTCTGGTGTGAGCAACCCTGCTTCTTCTGAGAAGATTTCATGCAAACTTAGAATATAGATGATTTCGTGATGTTTTGGATGTTTGGATAAAAACGGCTCGTCTTGCAATGCATGTTTCATCGCTTCAAAACGATACAGATTTCGGCGAAGCTCTTCATTCATTCGAATCTGTGTCTCTAAAAATAGACCAAGGAATCGATCGATAAAGAAATTCATTTCTCCTTGCATACTGACGTCGTTCGTTTTTTCGAACGCCTCTAGGTACTGGCTTCGATTTAAGTTGCATGCCCGCGATAGAGACAGTGCCGTCAACGTATGAAACTCCTCTTTCATATACAAGCTACTAATGAAGCGCGACGTTCTTCCATTGCCGTCGTAGAACGGGTGGATGTATCCAAAGTAATAGTGACCGACCGCGACTCTGATCAACAAAGGAACATCTTCTGCGTTTAAGAATTGAAGCAACGTCTTAACAGCGTCGATGATTTGCTGTTCCGGTGTCATCCCTACGTGAATCGGCTTACCTGATTTTGTGCCTTTATATAGGTAGGTCGGTTCGGTTCGGAACCATTTTCCATCGGGCAACTCCTTTTCTTCAATTTCGTCTGCCACGAGCAAGTCATAGAATGTCCTTACGTCACCTGGTTCCGTCGGAGTGTCTACTTCACCACTAATCAACCGGTAATACGTTTTCACTAAACTCGCGAAACGTCCGGTTGGTTCTTTTTTATTCTCGAGAAGGTGGGCACTTCTCACAAACTGTTCTTTTGTACTTTTCACGCCTTCGATTTCATTCGTATGAAACAATTCTTCGGCAAATATGTCACGAACCAGTGCCGACTGAACGATACCCGGTAACCGTCGGACGAGATGGTCTGTTTTTTTATCCTGGATATAAATCTGACTCATGAGTTGTGTCGTTCCAGGATTATGAGTGAAATATGTAGGGACATCCGTACTTTTATTAGACGGATACATGTTAAATGGAAAAACTTGAGTCGCTATACTGTGTAACCGTTGTTCATATACTTCATTCACATTACGATTCAATGCTTTTTCATAATACAAGCGATAAAAATAAGGATAATCCATTATATCCACCTCATTTATCAATATTCATTTTAAATATAGCGCTTTTTTAAAACGAAATGATAGTTTGAGGTGTTATGTTTTAATTTCGTTCGTAGAATACATGTCACTTTACGAGCCGAATCCTCATCATGTGATGGCACATCGCTTTTACGAATGTTATGACCGTTCCTTGAATTAAGTGTATACTTTGAGACGCATGATTCGCTCGTTTTCACGTTACGGGTATGCTGGCTTGTCGGCTGAGACGTTCAGCGCTTCGAATCACAGTCTCGCTACGATCATCCCCCGCTATCATTATATGGAAATAATATACATAAAAAAATATATAGTGTAATTTCATTCATTTTTATGTATACGTATAAACGATTGTCCGATTCTTCTAATATCGCGACTTTTTAGGTCTATTTTCCCGTTTTATCGACTCTTCACTCAAACATATTTACTACTCGTCAAATTATGCGTATATTTGTAAACGCTGCTGTTTTTGTAATGATTGGAAATGAAAATTAGGAATGTTTCACCGTTCCTGACTTGATATATTCAGATTAAGGAGGAAACTATGACTCGGTTCAACTGGATCAATCCGCTCAAATCTCGATTGGCTGCCACTGACTTACCGATCGCACTCGCTGACGTCACGAACGACCGCCACTTCATCGAAGGACACCTCGACCCGGTCTTCTTACTCGACATTCACGGGAACATCGTCGATTCCAACGAGAAACTGTCGCTCTTGCTCGGCTACACGAAGCGTGAGCTGTTCACGCACTTCGCCCGCTTCACGACCGAAGCAGACGCCGAACGGATCCAAACGTATTTCGCAAGCGCCCTGTCAGGAACTGAAGAGACGTACACATGCATGGCGAAACAGAAGGATGGCCGCATGTTGAAGCTGCAAATCACCAACATCCCTGCCTATGACAACCACTTGATCGTCGGTGTGTACGGGATCGCCCGGGACATCACGCAAGACGACCACTTAAAAGACGAGGTGGGACGGCTTCGCGACTTATACAAGCACGTTGAGGCGTCCATCTACCGAAAAGATTTACGGACCGGTAAGCTCGAGTTTTATACCGCCGGATTTGAGACGTTGTTCCAGACGGCACCGCAAGCGATGGGCGAGGACCCGACATCTTGCCATCACGTGATCCATCGGAACGACTTGGCCAAAGTCCGGGCCGCCCACGCAAGTGTCGAATCGGGGCAGGAAACGACCGTCCTCTACCGGACAAGCTTTACCGACAGCGTCAAATGGGTCGAGGAACGCCTCATCCCGAAGTTTGACGACGACGGCATGGTCATGGCCGTCATCAGTATCGCCCACGATATCACCCGTCTGAAGACACAAGAAGAACAGATCTGGCAACTCGCCATGCACGACTCGCTCACTAGTCTGCCGAACCGGAGCCTGTTTCTCTATGAGCTGGGCGAACGGATGGAGCAGCACGAGCACATCGCGGTCCTGACGATCAGCTTCAACTCGATTCACCGGATCAATCACGACTTCGGCTACGCCGTCGGAGATGACTGGATCGTCGCGGCGACGTCGGCCCTGCTCCACCGTTTGCCGAACGGCAGCTTCGTCGGTCATCTCGGGGGTGACGAATTCATGTTGCTCTTGCCCGATGTCACGGATGAGTCCTCGTTGATCATGAACTGCCAGTCTTTACTCAAACTCGGGGAGAAGCATATCCAAGTCGGCCCGTACGAATGGCGACCACCCGTCTCGATCGGGGTCAGCCGCTATCCGCATGACTCGACAGTCGCCGAAGAGCTGCTGCAGTACGCCAACACGGCACTCGGCCGGACGAACTTGCCGGGTATGGACCGGTTCGTCTTTTACGCCTCGAGCTTCAATATCGACTCGTATCGGCGACATCAGCTCGGCAACGATTTGCGTCGCGCCATCGAAGAAGACGAACTCTTCCTTGAATTCCAACCGAAAGTCGACGCTTGGTCGGGCCGGATCGTCGGGGCCGAGGCGCTCGTCCGCTGGCAACATCCCGAATGGGGACGGATTCCGCCGAACGACTTCATCCCGTTGTCTGAAGAGAGCGACCTCCACATCCAACTCGCCGATTGGGTGCTTCATCATACGTGCGCCCATCTCCGCGACTGGCAGGACAAAGACCTCCCCGTCGTCCCGGTGTCGATCAACGTGTCACCGAAACGACTGTTGCATGGGCACTATGCCGAGACGGTCACGCGGGCGCTCCGCCGCTATACACTCACGCCGTCGCTGCTCGAGATCGAGATACTAGAGACCGATGTCTTGAGCGATAATCGGAAGATTCACGACACGCTCGAACAGCTCGACGCCGCCAATATCCGTGTCGCCCTCGACGACTTCGGGACCGGCTACTCGTCGTTATCTTATTTGCAGCAGTACCCGATCAAGACGATCAAGATCGATCAACAGTTCGCCGCTGACTTGCATGAGAACAAGAAGTCACAGGCGATCGTGCGGACGATCCTGTTCATGGCCGAGGAGTTTGCGATGGACGTCGTCATCGAAGGCGTCGAGACGCTCGAACAACTCGATGTCGTCCGACGCCTCAACTGCCGCATCGTCCAAGGCTACTTGTTCAGCCGTCCGCTCGGCGCCGAGCAGTTCGAACGGGCGCTCGAGCACCGCTTCCTAGCAACGACGGAGACGGTCGGTCCAGCCGCCACGCGACAGGCGTTCTCGCTCGAGGCGAGCGTGACGATCCACAAGTTCCACGACCGGGAGCTGTCGATCGGCTCGACCCCGATTCTCGTGACGAAGAGCGGGCTGCAAAGCCTGCATTTTTACGCCCGGGTTCGCCTGCCGGTCACAGAGGCCATCGAATTAAAGATCCTCTTGCCACAAGTCGGTGACAAGACAGATATCCTCGTCCGACTCGTCCGTGTGACCGAGCTCGAAAGCGGTCTGTTCGAATACGAGGCGAGCTATCTCGATACGAGTGAATCGCACCGTGTCATGATGACGCTTCAACAAAACACGCAAGTCCCGAAAAGCTTTTTGTGATCAGTCGAGGGCACTGAAAAACTTCAAATGTTTTTATCTCGAAGTGTTCTTCACGCGAAGCTTCAAAGCGAGAAAAACGACACAATAAAAACGACCATTCCTTCGCTCTGAAGGGATGGTCGTTCGTTCATTTCCCGCGTGTCTCTGTCTCGTCGGCTGTCGGGATCACGATTCCGTCGAACTGGTCATCGCGACAGAGCGTGATCGCTTGCATCGCGAGTTGATAGTCCTCTTGCGGCAAGCTGATCAGTTCCGTCGGTAGCACCCATTCCTTATGGTTGTATAGATGAATGACGAGTTTGACGAGGACGAGCTCGCCTTTCTCGAACGTATTATCGTCGATGATGGTCGATGTGTTGATTTTTCCTGTCTCGAGATTAATGTACGGCAGAAAAATGTCGCGCACCCGCTCGTTCCCCGCGATCACGTACAGCGCCGAAAAATATTCTTTCCACGCTGTCCCTGGGTCTTGTAACTGCTGCGCCAGTTGTTTGAACACGCGATAGTGGTCAGCCGACAAGAAGTCGATGTTATTCATAGCGCTCAGCCTTTCTATCCGTTTTTCACTAGATATGTATCATTTCCACGCTTTGCCAAAACGTAACCCTGCTCACAGCTTATTCCGCAATCTTTCCATCTCGCTCCCACAAAAAAAGACCGGCGAACGCCGGTCCCGTCACTTATTGATCAACTTGTTCGCCTTGTCGACTTTTTCTTTGTCGTGCTTCAGTTGCTTCTCGATGTCGTACGCCATGTACATGTCATTTTTGATCATGTAGTCAGCGATTTCGGCATGATCCTCGATTGCTTGGTTTAGCTGTTTGATGAGCACTTTTCGCACGTCAGGCGACGCCGTCTCCGTGACGGCGACGGCATAGGCCCGAACGGCTGACTTGGCCGTGATAAGCAGATCTGTCGCGATCAGTTCGTCGCGTTGTTTGCTGGCTCGTTTCAAGTTTTCTGCGATTCCCATACGTTTTTCCCCCTTATGCCTTGTTCGGCAACAACTGCTTCAGCTCACTGACCGCCTGCTCGGCGTTCTTCAACTGTTTCCGCGCAATCTTCTTTAACTTGTCATCTTTGATGAGCGGCTCGCTCACATACCCTTTGACGAGTCCCGCTTGCTTCAACGTCAACATCTCATGTATCTCCAACACTTCGTGAATGGCGAGCTTGTTTTTAGCCATCGTTATTCCTCCTTTTCGTTAGCGCGTAACCGGTGCGTCGGCTTTCTCCCGTTTATGTTTGAGTAACCACCCGTGGAACAGGAATTCGACGACCGCGGTCACGAGCGCCGTATAGAGTGCCAGCAAGACAAAGCTCGTCTCCGTCCGAATATCGAAGTCCAAGATCCAAAGGAAAAACCACGTCAAGAAGAAGACGAGTCCGAAGTCGGCCACGGTCGCAACGATGTTGCCAAACTTTCGTAAGACGAACATGTCCCCGAGCCAATAGGCGATGATGCCGACCATGAACGAAATCCACGCGGCGTGATACCACGGGACGCCAAAGCCAAGCGTCAAGACGGCGATGAAAACGACGAGCAGCGCCCCATGCTTAATCGTCAACGCCTTCATATGATTGATTTCCATGACTGCTAACCTCCTTTCTTTATCGTTCGTGTCTTAGACCATGTTTCCCGAACGTCTCACGAAAAAACAAGATATTTTCACAATTCTATCGTGGCATAACAACAGCTGTCCTTTTCCTTAAACAAAAAATGTCCTCATCCGCTTCAGATGAGGACATTTCGCTTATTTTCCTTATACACCTAACATTTTCTACAAACATTTACAATTACATGACAGTCACTTCTTCGTCGGAAGTGACTTGACGGCCGGTCCCTCGATGACTTCGCCGTTCGGTTTGAAACGCGAGCCGTGGCACGGACAGTCCCATGACCGCTCCGCATTGTTCCAATTGACCGTACAGCCCATGTGTGTACAGTTCGAGCCTACGAGCGACACTTTGCCGTCCGGGTCCCGATATGCGGCGACGTGCTCGCCGTTATGATTGACGATCGCGCCTTCATCGAACCCGAGGTCGTCGAGCTGTTTCGTCACCGGCTTCACTTTTCCTTTGACGAGCTCTTTGGCGACGTCGGCGTTCGTCTTCACGAATCGGGCCGCGTCGGCAAGTTTCCATTTCGACCGGGTCGGGTCATACAAGTCTTCATACCGGTTCGGCTGACTCGTGATCAAGTCGGCGATCAAACGACCGGCGACGATGCCTTGACTCATCCCCCATTTCGAGAACCCGGTCGCGACATAGACGTGCGGCGTATCATTCGTCATCCGCCCGATATACGGGACCTTGTCGAGCGTGACCATGTCCTGGGCCGACCAATGGTGCGTGAACTCGTCAACACCGAAGTGACGCTCGGCGAACTCGCCGAGATGCTCATAACACTTCTTCGTCTCTTCTTTATGTCCCGATAAATGGTTCTCTCCGCCGAACATGGCGATCTTCTTGCCATCGCGTTTGATGTGACGAAGCGAACGGCTCGGGGAGTCGACACTGATGAACATGCCTTCCGGGAACTGATCGACCTCGGCCGCGACGACGTATGACCGCTCGATCTCCATCTTCGCGAAATAGAGCCCTTTGAAGTCGTTGAACGGGAAATGGGTCGCGACGACGACGTCTTTCGCCGACACGGTGTGGCCTGTCAATGTCGACAGAACGTTCGGCGTCCCATATTCGATTTTCGTGACGCGTGTCATCTCGTAAAGTGTGCCCCCGAGCTCGATAAACTGCTTCATGAGACCTTGTAAGTACTTGACCGGGTGGAACTGGAGCTGATCGCGCATGACGGTCGCCTTCTTCACTGCATACGGCAGCAAGCCGTTCACCTCGTCGGTCGCGTCCCCGCCATTGATGCCGAGTTTAGCGTACGCCTCGTCTTCTTTCTCGAGTAGCTTCGCCGAACTCGACGACGAGTCGCTGTACATGTAAGCGTGCTGATGCTCGAGATCGCAGTCGAGTTGATACTGTTCGACCTGTTGCGACAAATAATGGAGCGCGTCCATATTCGCTTCGTAATAGAGCTTCGCCTTCTCCTCACCGAGCGACTTAATCAGTTCGGCATAGACGATGCCATGCTGGGCTGACACTTTCGCTGTCGTATATCCGGTTGTCCCGCTCCCGAATTCGGCCGCCTCGATCAAGACGACGTTTCTGCCCTGTTTGGCGAGTTCGAGCGCCGTCACGACACCGGCGATCCCGGCCCCGACGACCGCGACGTCCGCGCTGATATCCGCTTGGAGCGATGCCGTCTTCTCCCCGGCGACGTCACGCCAATATGACTTCGGAAAATCTTGTAACATATGATCCCCTCCTTCAATTGTGAATGCATGGTTGAATTACCCTTCATTTGATGGAGGAAAACAAAAAAGAGACCTCGCGTCAGGCCTCCTTGTTCTCGGTGATTGTGATTGTATCGAACTGTTCTGCCCGGCAAAGCGTGATTGCCTGCATGGCGAGTTTGTAGTCTTCCCCCGGCAAGCCGAGCAGTTCGGTCGGTAGCACCCATTCTTTATTGTCATATAGATGGATGACGAGCTTGACGAGGACGAGCGCTTCTTTGTCGAACGTGTTGTCATCGATAATCGTCTCCGTCTGAATCTCCCCTGTCTCTAAGTCCACGTAGGGCAGCAAGATATCCCGCACGCTCGCATTCCCTGAGATCAAGTATAGCACCGAGAAGTACTCGCGGCTCGCCTTCCCTGGGTCAGCCAAGCGGTGTGCCAACTGCTTGAACGTCTGGTAATGGTCAGGCGTCAAAAATTCAATGTTATGCATGGCGAATTCCTCTCTCGTCTCTAAACCTTATGTCTTCCATGTGTATTTATTCCACCATACGGACAGAAGTAATCCATTTCCTCCAAAAAATCGAGGGTCGACTTAAAAAATGGCGGAAAATACCCCACCTTGTATATTCCAAAATTCTGCTAAATTTAGGTTTTGAATATGTTGAGGGTGGTACTACTATACTGTTGTTCATTCACCGTTTGTTCAAAAAAGGAGGAATATCATGTTTCGTCATCAGAAAGAGTTACAGTTCGAAGTGAAGGTCGATCGTCCAGATCCACAGCTCGCCCGTCAAATTCAAGAAGTGCTCGGCGGCCAGTTCGGGGAAATGACCGTCATGATGCAATACTTATTCCAAGGGTTCAACTGTCGTGGGGAAGAGAAATATAAAGACATGCTCATGGACATCGGCACCGAGGAGATTGGCCACGTCGAGATGCTTTGCGCGCTCATCTCGCAGCTGCTCGACGGTGCATCGCCTGACGATCAGGCCGAAGCGGCGAAAGACCCGGCGACGGCGGCCATTCTCGGCGGGATGAACCCGCAACACTTGATCGTCAGCGGGCTCGGCGGACTGCCGACGAACTCGAATGGCGTACCATGGAACGGATCATACATCGTCGCGAGCGGCAACTTGCTCGCCGACATGCGCTCGAACTTGCACGCGGAGACACAAGGCCGCCTTCAAGTCGCGCGCCTGTATCATATGACGAAAGACGAAGGCGTCCGGAAAGTGTTCCGTAAGATGCTCGCCCGTGACCGCTACCACCAATATCAATGGATGGCGGCGATCGACGAGCTCGAAGAGAAAAACGGCATCGTCGTCCCAGCGACGTTCCCGGCGAAAGACGAGCTTGAAGCCGAAAAACACGGCCTCGAGTTCTGGGACCTCTCCGAAGGCAACGAGTCGAGCCAAGGCAAATGGGCGACGGGTTCGGCGCCGGACGGAGCGGGCGACTTCGTCTACTTGAGCGACCCGGCCCCGCAAGGACAAAAACCAACACCATCCATTCCTGATCATACGCTTCATCACGATCTCGATGAAGGACCGGGCGGCGTCGAGAAAGTCGTCAAGAAAGTCGCCGACCAAATCAAAGGTAAATAACGACATCAATTTCACACAGAGCGAGCCTATGTCCATGAGGACAGGGCTCGCTTTTTTATGTACACGTCCACCATCTGTTATACAAGACCAAGTTCCGTAATAGGTCTTTTTGCTCATTTTTTGTGAACTTATGATGAATCTATTTTACTACTCATCTAAATAAGCGTATATTTGTAAACGTTGCTGTCTGCAAATAAATGTAAAATGAAAAACAGTTTTGTTAAATATTATATCTGTATCATAACGAGAGACGTTGCGGTCTCAAATCATACTAAGGGGGAACTTATGACACGTTTTGCCTGGACGAATCGACTGAAATCAAGATTGGCTGCTAGTACCGCGCCGCTCACCAAAGCCGCGCAGGACCGAAACTTCGTCGAGGGACACCTCGACCCGGTATATATGATCGACGTGAACGGTCGGTTCATCGACATGAATGAAAAACTTGCCCTTCTGCTCGGCTATTCGACAGCGGCGATGTATGAACACTTTTCGACGTTCATCCATCCTGACGATGTCGAGTTCGTCACCGAGCAGTTCGAACGCGTCTTGACGGGGAATGAAGAGACGTATCTTTGCCGTGCCCTGCATCAGAGCGGCCGCGTGCTGACGCTACAGATCACGAACATCCCAGCCTATGACAATCAACTAATCGTCGGCGTGTACGGGATCGCCCGGGACGTGACGCAGGAGGAACGTTTGAAGGCCGAGCGGGAACGGCTCCTCTACGAGCAGCGGCTGCTCACGGAAGCGCCCGGTCTCACTTACTTCAGCTTCGACGTCGATGGCGTCATCCTCAAGTGTTCGGACTCCCTCCACGAAGCCGTCGGGCGTCCCGTCACTTCTTGGGACCAGCTCGTCCGGCGGATGCACCCTGACGACCAGGTGAACGCGAGACGGGTCCGCGACGCCTTGTTTCAAGGACAAACGTTAGAAGAACCGCTCGAATTTCGTCTGCTCGGTCCAATCGAGCACCATTACGTGGGCAAAAATGGGCAAATTCAACGACACGGCGCGCGGTGTCTTCACGAACGTGACGGCACACCATTTGCTCACAAAGACCGTTGCGGCCCATGCCAAACGGCTCGAGGAACTTTATGACCACGTCGACGCGTCCATCTATAAGAAGACGCTCGCCACCGGCCATCTCGAGTTTTACACGCGTGGCTTCGAAGTGCTCTTCGATACGACCCAAGAGGCGATGGCGCTCGACCCGAACGCCCATCGGCACATGATCCATCCGAACGACCGGATGAAAGTACGTGCCGCCCATACGAAGGCCGAGGCCGGCGAGACAGTCCGAATCGTCTTCAGGGTCGTCACGGGCAACGAGGTCAGATGGGTCGAGAAACAGCTCATCCCTCAGATGGAAGGCGATACTCCCGTCGCGGTCATCAGCGTCGCTCGGGACGTGTCCCGTCTCAAGGAGCAGGAAGAGCAGATCTGGCAGCTCGCCATGCACGACTCGCTGACGGGACTGCCTAACCGGAGCTTGTTCGTCCATGAGCTAGAAGAGTGGATTGAACAGCATGACCATGTCGCCGTGCTCTCCGTCAGTTTCAATTCGATCCATCTCATCAACCGTGACTTCGGCTACGCCATCGGGGATGAGTGGATCGTCGCGGCGACGTCGGCGTTGCTCCACCGGCTCCCGAAAAGCAGTTTTGTCGCTCACCTCGGTGGGGACGAATTCATCTTACTGTTAGCCGATGCGGTGGACGAGGCGGCCCTCGCCCTGCATTGCAAGTCACTCATCCGCCTCGAGGACAAGACCATCCACATCGGACCTTACGAATGGCGCCCGCCCGTCACGGTCGGTATGAGCCGCTACCCAGAAGACTCAGATGTCGCCGAAGAGCTGCTCCAGTACGCCAACACGGCACTCGGCCGGACGAACGCGGCCGGCGCGGACCCGTTCGTGTTCTACACCTCGAACTTCAATATCGAGTTGTTTCGCCGGCACCAGCTCGGCAACGACTTGCGGCGTGCCATCGAGGAAGACGAGCTCTTCCTCGAGTTCCAACCGAAAGTCGAGGCCTGGTCGGGCCGAATCACCGGCGCCGAGGCGCTCGTGCGCTGGCAGCACCCGGAATGGGGACGGATCCCACCGAACGACTTCATCGCCTTGTCTGAAGAGGGTGAGCTTCATATCAAGCTGGCCGATTGGGTGCTCAAACGGACGTGTGCGTACTTGCAGGACTGGCAGCAACGAGGGCTGCCTGTCGTCCCGGTATCGATCAACGTGTCTCCGAAACGGTTGTTGCACGGCAATTACGCCGAGACGATCAAACGCGTTCTTCGGCACTACAACGTCCCCGCGTCGCTCTTTGAGATTGAGATCTTGGAGACGGACGTGTTAAGCGACAACTTTAAGATCCACGAGGTTCTCGAACAGCTCGAGGCGGCAAACGTCCAGATCGCCCTCGACGACTTCGGGACCGGCTACTCCTCACTTTCCTATTTACAAAACTATCCGATCAATACGATCAAGATCGACCGTCAGTTCGCCACTGATCTACATGAGAACAAAAAGACGCAAGGCATTGTCCGGACGATCCTGTTCATGGCCGAGGAATTTTCGATGAATGTCGTCATCGAAGGGGTCGAGACACTCGAACAGCTCGAGGCCGTGCGCCAACTCAAGTGCCGCATCGTCCAAGGCTACTTGTTCAGCCGCCCGCTCGGTGAAGAAGATTTCGTCAAGGCGCTCGAGGAACGCTACATGATAACGACTGAGACGGCGTCGGCGAATTCCCAGCAAGTGTTCTCGCTCGATGCACGCGTGACGATCCATCGGTTCCATGACCGCATCGTCCACGTCGGCTCGACACCGATCGTCCTGACGAAGAGCAGTCTCCGGTCCGTTCATTTTTATGCAAAAATTCGGCTCCCGGTGCTCGAAGAGGTCGAATTGAAGATCGTGCTCCCGTCCGGTGCTCCCGTCTACGTCCGACTCGTCACCATGACCGAGATGGGCGACGGCATGTATGAGTACGAGGCGGTCTATAAAGACCAGCACCAAGCCCACCGTGTCGTCACCTCACTTCAAGAACAAAAGCGTTGACGTGATGCAAACAGAAACAGGCAGCCGTTTCGAGAAAGTCTCGGAAAGGCTGCCTGTTTTTGTTTCTCCGAGGCTCGGCACACTTTAGCCACGGGACATCACATTCTTCTAAGTGAGATCGCTTCCCGCATCTGACGGAGCGCGTCCCGTCCCACTTCCCCGCGTCGCATCATGACGACCGTGAACAGAGCGTCAATTAAACTGAGCTCGGCGATACGCGAAGCGAGCGCCTCGGAACGGAACTCGGTCTCTTGCGACACGGTATACAAGGCGACATCGGCGAGTTTCGAGAGCGGTGACTTGGCGTAGTTCGTGATGGCGATAATCGGCACGCCGCGATCCCGACAGACGTGCGCGACGTCGAGCGTCTCTTTCGAGGCACCCGAATGCGAGATGAGGACGGCGACGTCGTCTGTCGTCAGCTGTGACGCCGACATGAGCTGCATATGTGATTCTAAATTCGCCGTGACGAGCAGGCCGCTACGGACGAATTTGTGGTACGCGTCAAGTGCGATCACAGCTGAACCGCCACTCCCGAAAAACTCGATGCGGCGGGCCGACAGCAACAAGTCGACCGCCTGCTGCATCGTCGCCTCCTCTAAGATTTGGCGGGTCGACTCGATCGTCTTGACGTTCGTCGCGAAAATTTTTTCGGCGATTTGAAGTGGTGTATCGTCTTGCGTGATGTCTTCATGGATATCTTGGAGCGGTGCGACGATATCCGAGGCGAGCGCGATCTTCAGCGCCTGATACCCTTTGAAGCCGACGCGTTGACAGAAACGGAACACGGTCGACTCGGCAACATCTAAGTCGTCGGCCACTTGATTGATCGTATGGTGAATGATTAGTTCCGGTTGTTTCAACATATAGTCGGCAATTCGTTGTTCCTTTTTGCTGAGTGTCGAATAGGCACCGCGGATACGGGCCAGTCCATTCATCGATTCCATCATTTATCACCCTTTCGTCTCTCTTAACGATACCTTTCCGAAAAAAATTCCGCAATCTCTATTGAAAATCGAATTTTATTTGATATTATGGACTAGAGACGGAAAAAAATTCTTTTTTTGAGGTGACGTTATGAAAATCGGTTTGATTGGATTAGGTAAAATGGGTTACAACTTGGCGCTCAATTTGAGCGACCACGGCCACACGGTCATCGGTACGGACGCGTCGAGCGTCGAGGCGACGACAGCGTTTGAGATTGTCCCGACACTCAAGGACGTCGTCGACAAGCTTGAGGCGCCCCGTGTCGTCTGGGCGATGGTCCCGGCTGGTGACATCACCGAGACGGTGCTCACTGAACTCTTCGAGCGACTCGAACCTGGTGACATCGTCATTGACGGCGGCAACTCGAACTATAAATTGTCGGTCGCACGCGCCGAGCAGTTCGCAGAGAAGAATATCTCGTTCTTCGACTGCGGGACGAGCGGCGGGACGGACGGTGCACGCAACGGAGCCTGCACGATGGTCGGCGGTGACGCAAAGGCGTGGCCAACCATCGAGCCGATCTTCAAGGACCTCTCGGTCGAGAACGGCTACTTGTATACGGGACCGGCCGGCAGCGGCCACTTCCTCAAGATGATCCACAACGGAATCGAATACGGCATGATGCAAGCCATTGCCGAAGGGTTTGATATTTTAGAGAAGAGTCCGTTCGACTACGACTACGAACAAGTGGCCCGCGTCTGGAACCACGGCTCGGTCGTCCGGTCATGGCTCATGGAACTGACCGAGAACGCGTTCAAAAAAGACGCCAAGCTCGATGAGATCCGTGGCGTCATGCATTCCTCAGGGGAAGGGAAATGGACGGTCGAGACGGCGCTCGAACTGCAGGCGGCGGCCCCGGTCATCGCCATGTCACTCATGATGCGCTATCGCTCGCTCGAGGACGACACGTTCTCAGGCAAAGTCGTCGCCGCACTCCGCAACGAGTTCGGAGGCCACGCGGTCGTCAAAAAATAATGTTCGGGAGAAGGTCAGGGGTGGCCTTTTCCTTTGTAAAAATTTGTAAACGGTTACACATACGGTAAAGGGGGAACTAAATATGTCAGGCTCTACACTTATCTTGATCGCCGTCGCCGGCATCTTCTTGCTCTTATTTTTGGTCATGCGGACGAAACTTCACGCGTTCGTCTCACTCTTGCTCGTCAGCTTGCTCGTTGGGATCGCGGCCGGAATGCCGCTCGGGGATGTCATCACCTCGATTCAGAACGGGATGGGCGGGACGCTAGGTTTCGTCGCCGTCGTCGTCGGACTCGGTGCCATGTTTGGTAAAATGTTAGAAGTATCAGGTGGCGCGGAACGTCTCGCCCAGACACTCGTCAACAAGTTCGGTGAGGACAAGGCACAATGGGCACTCGCCATCACCGGCTTCATCGTCGCCGTCCCGGTCTTCTTCGACGTCGGCTTCATCATTCTCGTTCCGATCGTTTATGGCCTCGCCAAGCGGACGGGTCGCTCGCTGCTCTACTACGGCATCCCGCTCCTCGCCGGCCTCGCCGTCACACATAGCTTCATCCCGCCGACACCAGGTCCGATTGCGGTCGCAAACCTCATCGGTGCCGAGCTCGGTTGGGTCATCTTGTTCGGAGTGATCGCCGGGATTCCGGCAGCGATTCTCGCCGGTCCAATTTTCGGGAAGTACATCGCGAACAAGATTCACGTCACCATCCCCGACTATATGGAATTTGAAGAGATCGACACATCGAAAGAATTGCCAAGTTTCAAAATGATCATCTCGCTCATCTCGATCCCGCTCGTGTTAATTCTTGCGAACACGTTGTCTGCGGTACTGTTAGATGAAGGAAATACGATTCGTACGTTCTTGACGTTCATGGGTCATCCGTTCGTCGCTTTGACGATCGCGACGCTCCTCACGTTCATCTTCCTCGGCACGCGCCGTGGTTACACACGTGACGAAGTGCAAGAGATTGCGACGAAAGCGCTCGAACCGGCCGGGATCATCATCCTCGTCACCGGTGCCGGCGGCGTGTTCAAACAAATCTTGATCGACTCAGGTGTCGGTGACGTCCTCGGGGAGATGATGGCCGGGTCACCGCTTCCGGCGATCGTGCTCGCCTTCTTGATTGCGACCGTCGTCCGCGTCGCCCAAGGTTCAGCGACCGTATCAATGGTCACGGCGGCAGGACTCATCACGCCGCTTCTCGAAATTCAAAACATCACCGGGGCCGCGCTCGGCTTGATCGTCATCGCCATCGCCTCCGGTGCGACTGTCCTCTCACACGTCAACGACTCGGGCTTCTGGCTCGTCAACCGCTACTTCGGTCTTGACGTGAAAGACACGCTCAAATCGTGGACCGTCATGGAGACGATTATCGGACTGACCGGATTTGCGGTCGTCTTCTTGATCAGCCTATTCATCATTTAACAAAGGAAGTGATTGTGTGTACACCATTGGCGTCGATATCGGGACGACGAGTACGAAAGCCGTCCTGTTTCAACATCACCAACAACTCGCGGTACATAACGTGCTGTACCCGCTCCTCACCCCGGACACGGAGACGGCCGAGCAAGACCCGGTCGTCATCTACGGGGCGGTGCTTGAAGCAGTCAGTGCCGTCCGGGCGCAAGCCGACGGGCCGATCCGCTTCGTCTCGTTCAGCTCAGCGATGCACAGCTTGATCGCACTCGATGTGTCAGGGCGTCCGCTCACGAACAGTATCACCTGGGCCGATAGCCGGGCCAACCCGTACACGCAGGAGATTAAACGCGACTTTGACGCGAGCGCGCTCCATATGCGCACCGGCACGCCGGTCCATCCGATGGCGCCGCTGTCGAAACTGCGTTGGTTAAAAGCGGAACATGCGGACGTGTTCAAGCGTGCCGCCAAGTTCGTCTCGATCAAAGAGTACGTCTTCTATCGCCTGACCGGACGCTTCGTCGTCGACCATTCAATCGCCTCGGCGACCGGTCTGTTCAATTTGAAGACGTGCGACTGGGACGCAGAGGCGTTACATATCGCCGGCGTCATACCGGACCAACTGTCCGAACTCGTCCCGACGACCGAGATCATTCAATTAAAGCAAGACGTGCGTGAGACGCTCGGCTGGGACTTCCCGCTCGTTATCGGGGCAAGCGACGGCGTGCTATCGAACCTTGGTGTCGGGGCGTTCGAACCGGGTGTCGTCGCTGTGACGATTGGGACGAGCGGTGCCATCCGGACGGTCGTCCGTGAGCCGGTCGAGGACTCGAAAGGCCGGATCTTCTGTTACGCCTTGACCGACAAGCATTGGGTCATCGGTGGACCGGTCAACAACGGTGGCATCATCTTGCGTTGGCTCCGGGACGAGTTTGCGGCGAGCGAGGTCGAGACGGCGAAACGGCTCGGCATGGACGCCTATGACATCTTGACCGATATCGCTGAGACGGTGCGGCCGGGAGCCGACGGGCTGTTGTTCCACCCGTACTTGATGGGCGAACGGGCCCCGCTCTGGAACTCGAACGCACGCGGTTCATTCTTCGGCCTGAGCATCCACCATAAGCGTGAGCACTTCATCCGCGCCGTCTTAGAAGGCGTCATCTTCAACTTGTACACGGTCATGCTCGCACTCGACGAGTTGACGGGCGCACCGAACCGGATCCATGCGACGGGCGGTTTCGCCCAGTCGAAGCTATGGCGCCAGATGATGGCCGACATCTTCGACACGCCGGTCGTCGTGCCGGAGAGCCATGAGAGTTCGTGCTTAGGTGCGGTCATGCTCGGTGAATATGCGTTCGGGGATATCGACGACTTCACGGCCGTGCCGCAAGTGACGAACGAACACATTCCAGATACGGAAGCGACGTTGATTTACCGGGAGCTATTGCCGATCTATATTCGCTTGTCACGTCATCTTTCGGAGGAGTATGAAGCGATTGCTGCGTTTCAGCGGAAGCATGTATGAGAAAAGCCGAGTCCTTCAAGGGCTCGGTTTTTTGATGGATCCAGTTGGAGGTGCTAGAGTCTATTCATCGTCAGAATACGATCATTCGAATGAATGACAGGATTACGAAAGGATATTCAATTACATATATGGAAAATAACGATAGGGTTAAAAGTGTCTACACTGCTCTTGGAAGGGTTATAAGTTTTAGTGAATGAAAAGGATGATCATCAAGAGGAGGAATTGATTCAGTGGCTATTGCGATCGGATATATCATTGCATGTATAGGTGCACTTGCGGCTTATTTGCTTAGTACAGGAGAATCGAGAAAGAAAAAATATAAAATATGGGGCATCGCTCTGATGATTCCCATTTCGCCCGCTTTAGCTTTTTCGATTGGACTCTCCTATGCAATTAGTGTCGAAAATGGTTGGGCCGGATTAATCATGTGGCTTATCTTCCCCATTATCTTCTTAATCGGACTCACTCTGCTGTTAGTTGGCATTTTCAAAAAAGAAAAAGATAACCAAGCGAACAGAACTTCTAGTACATAGAAGTTCTGTTCGACTTGATTGTCTTCAAGAAATTGAGCGATTTCACTCGTACGTCACCATGACGAACTGTCCGGACGCGCGCTGACTCGTCAGTCTCAACTTCGTCTCCTTCGTGCCTTCCGGGAAGAGCGGGATGCCTTCTCCTAGGACGACCGGTGCGATGGCGATCTCATAACGATCGATCAAATCGTGTTCCATCGCGGCCTTGATGATTTCCCCGCCGCCGATGAGCCAGACGTCTTTGTCGACTTCTCGTTTCAACCGCTCGATCAACTGCTCGATTGGCTCGTCCGTAAACGTGACGTGCTCGGCTTCCCGCTCCGGGCTCCGCGTCAGAATGTAGTTCGGGATGTCCGGGTACGGATAGCGGTCAGGCTCTAACTTCAACACTTCCTCGTATGTCTTCCGCCCCATGATGACCGCACCGACCGTCTTGAAGAAGTCGGCGTAACCGTTGTCCCCATCCCCAATAATTTCAAATAGCCAATCGAGCTGATCGTTCGTCCGAGCGATCTTTCCATCTAAACTCGTCGCGATATATAAGACGACGTTTGCCATGATGTATTCCTCCTTAGTTCGTGATACATTCAGCTTAATCGACAAATACGACAAAACATGACGGGAATGGTTTATTTGAAAAAACGACATTTGCAGTTGATCCGATTGCTCAACCGGGGACGACGCTTCACGGCGGTCGAACTGGCGACAGAGACGGGTGCCTCAGTCCGGACGATTCAACGGGACATGTTCACGCTTGAAGAACTCGGCTATCCGATATGGAGCGTCCCTGGCACGGGCGGTGGTTATGAGATGTTGCCGAACCGCTTGCTACCGCCGCTCCAGCTCCGCGAACAAGAAGCGGTCGCGCTCTACCTCACGCTCAAATGGATGGAACAGATCCCGGACGTACCGTTCGGCGATATGCGCGACACGCTGTCCGACTGGTACGTGAACGAGCTGCCGCACGACCTCGAGATGAAGATCGCCCGACTTGAAAAGAACATTCTTTGGCTCGGGAACAAGACTGTCCCGCCGGCACCGTTCACGAAAGACGTCTATGAGGCGGTCGAACGAAAACGAAAAGTCGAAATGACGTACGCGACGACGAAAGGACAACGGACGTTCACAATCGAGCCGGTCGGGATGGCGCTCCTCAACTTCAAATGGTACGTGTTCGGTCTCTCGGATTACGGGTTGCGTCAATATCGGATCGACCGGGTCGAAGCGCTACGCCTGCTCGATAAGACGTTTGAAGCAGATGATTTGGCGACGCTCCTCGAAGCAATTGACGAACGAACCGGCGTGACCGTCCGGCTCAATATCACTCCGCTCGGCCGCCGTCTGCTTGAAGACGTATTACCCGATATCGCTGAAAAGAATGAGTGGGATGTGCCGGAAGCAGAGCTCCCGTTCTTGTCGCGGCAGTTGCTCGCGGCCGGCGCGGAAGTCGAGGTCGTGGCACCGATCGAATTGCGTGAGATGATGCGAGATCAAACAGAACGGCTTTGGGACCTGTATCGGTGAGCAAATCGATGCTTTGGCCTCATGTCAAAATTGTCTTTATATGGTAATATCAGTTCATATTGCTACATGTAAAGGAGCGCTATTATGACTAACAAGCTATCGTTCTCCACGTTATTCCTTTCCATCAGTGTCATCTCCCTCTGCGCCATCATGGTATACCTCAACGTCTCGACGCTCGAGTTGAACGAGACGATTGGTTCAGGCGTTTTCTATTTTAAGGGCTATTATGAGGAAGGAAATATGATTGTCACCGAGCAAGGTATCGGCGTCATCACGTTGCCACTCGCGATCGGACTCGTCACATCGACACTCATCAAGGTCGTCCGGTACTACAAAACACCAGCGTTCACGAACTAAAATTCAGCCCGTCAATCAACCGATTGATGGGCTTTGTCTTGGCTATAAACGAGCAACGCGAATCATCAATTTCTTGTACAAAAATATGCTGTTTCGCCTTCTAATCGGGTAAAGAGTAACGTATATTTCACGCCGGCACCGTCCAACCCCCGTCGACTTAACGTTAGGAGGGTTTGTACGATGAAGAAGAGCTTGATTTTGTTCGTGTTGGCCTGTCTGTTGCTCAGCCCTTTGTCGCCAGCAAGCGCGGCGACGCCAAAAGCGTACAACGACCGCAGCCTTATCTATTTGACGTTCGATGACGGGCCGCATCGTCAGACGGGCGCGTTGCTCGACGTCTTGAAGAAGCATAAGGTCAAGGCCACGTTTTTCATTCTCGGCAACAATATAAAAGGCAATGAGAAACTGCTGAAGCGGATCGTCGCCGAAGGACACCTCATCGCTCTGCATGGGATGACGCACGACCGTCATAAGTTTTACCGGACGCCGACGACAGCCGTGCGCGAGATGCAGACGGTCCAAAAGCTCGTCTTCCAAGTGACAGGCGTCAAATCGAACATCGTCCGCACCCCGTACGGTAGCGACCCGTACATGACATCAGCGCACAGGCAAGCGATGGCGAAAGCTGGCTTCCAAATGTGGGACTGGAACATCGACAGTCTCGACTACCGGTATAAGTCGGACAACCGCCGCGTCCAAAATCAAGTGTTCGCCCGGCTCGACGCGAACTACAGAGCGAGAATCGCCTCGATCATCCTGACGCACGACCATTCAATCACCCCCGCCGCACTCGACTACATCCTCCGCCATTCGAAGAAACGCGGCTATGAGTTCCGGACGCTACAAGGCATCAAAACCCCGCACAACTTCTTCAGCAAATGGAAAGCTCATCGGTGAACGGCAAACAAAAGGTAAACAAGAATGCTGGATCCACGTGGATCCAGCATTCTTTCGTGACATCTCAAGCTCTGTGGACGCAATCTCTTTAGTTCTTTTCAAAGGCCGCGCTTAGGCGACACACCTTTTTGTACGCACGAAACTTTTGAATGCCTGATGCGTATATAAAATAAATCAAACATAAAGGTGGAAACCCCATGCAGCTTGACGTCAGAACGTTTCCTAAATTATTTCTCAATGGTCAATTCGATTTAATTTATAGCCAGACGACTGATTCATTTAAACAACAGGTTTCGCTAGACGCATTCTATCGACTCGCAACTTCTTTTAATGAAGGCGTTCGACACTATCGTATGGTGAACGACATGAAGTTAAACGGAGGCCGTCATCTCGTCTGGATGGATGACCGCAAAGAACGATTGTTAAGCGTTTCGTTCAACCAGGACGATCTCCTCGAGGGAATACTTTTGACTCCACATCAACCCGATGCGACAACTGACAAGCGTTTCACCAAAAACACGTATCAACTTCCGTTTGTCGACGAATGGCTTGTCGTATGGGGCGGTACGAATCCTGGTGAGAATTATCACTATCCACTACGCTCGCAACGGTACGCCTATGATTTTGTGAAAGTGAAAAATAACTGGTCTTTTGATAAAACAAAGTCAGGAAATGTATCGTTTTATGCGTTTGGAGAACGCATCGTTACACCTTTGGACGGGACCGTCATTACGGTTGTCGATGCTTTGCCAGATGTTCACGACAGGAACCATCCCGCTGGTAATCATGTTGTCATCGAGCATGCCTACGGGGAGTATAGTCTTCTCGCTCACCTCGAGGCCGGTTCGATTGCAGTCAATGTCGGTGACCGTGTCAAGACTCGACAATTGATCGGTCGTTGTGGAAATTCAGGCAATTCATCCGAACCCCACCTTCACTTTCAAGTAATGGACGGTCCTGACTTGAAGTCGGCGAAGTCGATTCGTATACGCTTAGAAGGGCGGAAGCGACCCGTCCGTGGCCAAATCGTTATACCTAAACGAGATAAACAGTCAAATAAGTCGGATAACACCGTCTTACTCGCTGACTCCTTATTCGAACTCGTGCTCGCCGTTCCACGCCTCTTCGTGAACTTCTGGAAGTAGTGCTTGGTAACGAGAAATGCCCCGGCATCGATAGATGCTGGGGCATTTCTCTTACATCTCGAGTTCTGTGAACGCGAGCGGAACGAGTTCTTCAAGCGTCACTTCTTTGACGTCGGCGTTGCCGTTCGTGAGCAACACTTTAAAGTCCGGATCACCGAACTCGACGAGCACTTGGCGGCAGATGCTGCATGGCGGTAAGAAGTCGACCGTGTCACCTGACACCGCAACGGCTTCGAAGTCACCTTTTTTATAACCTTGCGCGATGGCCGTGAATACAGCCGTGCGCTCGGCACAGTTCGTCGCTCCGAACGAGACGTTCTCGACGTTGACGCCGTCGATGACCGTCCCGTCCTTCATAAGAAGGGCCGCTCCGACGCGGAAGTTCGAATACGGGGAGTAGGCGTTCTCTTTTAATTGACGGGCGCGCTCGACTAATTGTTGTTGGTTCATGGGATTGTATCCTCTCTGACTCAAAATGAACTGATGCCAGTTCCCGTGCCTCGATTTTTGGGCAGGATTTTTAGCATACACCCCACATCGACCAAAGTCAACGTCTTTTTGATGGCGCTTTCACCTAGACGAAACAGGAGCCGTGTCCCACCAGACACGGCTCCTGTCGTCTACAATTCCCCTCTCCGGTTCATCCGGATCAAGAGGTAAATCAAATACGGTGCCCCGACCATGCCGGTGATGACACCGACCGGATAGCGGACGGTGAAAGCGAACTGTCCGATCAAGTCGGCGGCGAGCACGAGAATGACGCCGACGAGTCCGGCCGGAATGATCGTCGACCGTCCATCCCCGACGAGCCGTTTCGCGATCGGTCCGGCAAGGAAAGCGATGAAAGCGATCGGTCCGGTCGTTGCTGTCGCTAAGGCGAGCATGAGCACCGAGGCGATGATCAAGAGGATCCGGGTCTGGTTCGTCTTGATGCCGAGCGACGTCGCCGTCATCTCCCCGAGTTCTAAAATCTGCAGCTGCCGGCTGAGGCGGAGGATGACCGGGAGACAGAGGGCGACCGCGAGCATGAGCGGCGGCAACGTCTCCATCTTGACCCCGTTCAAACTGCCGCTCAGCCAACGCATCGCCGTCCCGACATCGTTTTGGCGACTGATGAGCAATAAGTAGTTGATGACCGCGGTCAGCATCGCTTGGATGCCGATCCCGACCAAGACGAGACGTCCGATCGAGAAAGCGGCGCCTTTTGATAAGACGTAGAGCACGATCACCGTCGCGAGTCCCCCGATGACCGAGATCACCGAGACGAAAGTGTTGCTCGCCTGCAAGACGACGATGCCGAACACGGCGGCCGCACTCGATCCTGTCGTGATGCCGATGACGTTCGGGTTGGCGAGCGGGTTTCTGAGCATCGTCTGGAACACCGTCCCGGCGATGCCGAACGCGAGTCCTGAGAAGACGCCGGCGAGCATGCGTGGCAGACGGATCGTGCCGACGGCGAACGAGGCACCCGGTACTTGTTCCCCGAACAAGACACGGACGACGTCCGCGACCGGATAGATCGTATTGCCGAGCATGAGCATCAATGCGCTCAAGGCGAGCGCGAGCACGAATAGCACGAGCGTCACGAACACCGTACGCTGCCGGCGCTTGCGACTATTGTGAATGGTAGGTTGAACTGACTGTTTCATCATAGGCCACGCACCTTCACTTTCATCGTCAAGGCGATCAAAATCGGCGCCCCGACGAACGCCGTGACGATCCCGACTTCAAGTTCACCCGGACTGCCGAGCAAACGCCCGACCACATCGGCGAACGTCAACAGGATGGCGCCCGATAAGGCTGACATCGGAATGATATACCGTTCATCCGGGCCGAGCACGAGACGGATCAAGTGCGGGGCCAACAGACCGATAAAGCCGATCGGACCGGCCAATGCCGTCGCCGCGCCACACAAAATGACGCCGGCGAACGAGGCGATGACTTTTAACGAACCGATCCGGACTCCGAGTCCCGTCGCCATCTCTTCGCCGAGCGCCATGATATTGAGTGACGGGGCTGCGAAAATGGCGATAAAGATGCCGGCGATGAAGAACGGGAGGAACGTTACGATCGAATCCATCGTCCCCGCCCCGACGCTGCCAACTTGCCAGAATCGGAACTGGTCCATGACGTTCGAGCGCGGGATCATGATCGCCATGACGAGCGAGGACAACGCCGCACTCGTCGCCGCCCCGGCCAAGACGAGCTTGAGCGGGGTCGAGCCGCCCCGCCCGAGCGAGCCGATGCCGAACACGAACGCGGCCGTCAAGAGTGCACCGACGAGGGCGAACCAGATGTAGTCGCCTGCAGTCGAGATGTTGAAGAACGCGATCCCGACGACGACGAACAGCGCCGCGCCCGTGTTCACCCCGAGAATGCTCGGGTCGGCAATCGGATTGCGCGTCACCGACTGCATCAAAGCACCCGACACACCGAGCGCCGCGCCGCACATGAGACTGAACAGCGTCCGCACGACCCGTTGCCGGACAATGTCCGCTTCATACGACTGAACAGCCGGACGGAATAAACCGTCAAGCAGTTCATCCCATCCGACTGTCCGTGAGCCGAAAGCAAGTGAAGCGAGCATGCAGACGACGAGCAGGACGATCGACCCTACGAGCAGGAGCGGGAAATGTCTCGGCGTTTGCAACTTCTTCAGCGTATTCATATGATTACTCGACTTTCCCGATTGCTTCTGACACGAGCTTCAAGTAGTCGTCGATCGTGTATTCGATCGAGAGCGGTGACGGTGTCCCGGCAGCCGCGAGCGGCGTGTTGTCTTCGATCATGACGACCGAACCGCGCTCGATAGCCGGTACTTTGCTGTAGAGCGGGTCAGCTTGAAGTGCTTTCAACGTCTCTTCGTTGCCGTAAGCGACGAAGATGTCGACATCGTTCAAGATGTCGGCGTTCTCCGAGCTGAGCTCGAGGTAGAAGCTGTTCTCGTCTTTAATTTGGTCCGTGATGTTTTTTGGGTACTCCATGCCGAGCTCTTCGATGAAGGCGCCACGCGGGTCACCTGTCGTGTAAATGTAGAACTTCGAGAGGTCGTCCGGGCTGAGCGCGATGAAGGCCGCTTTCTTGCCAGCCATGTCCGGTACTTCAGCAGCTTTATCAGCGATGAGTTTCTCTGTGTCTTCGATCAACTGTTTGCCTTCTGCTTCCATGCCCATGGCGATCGAGTCGTAGAGGACCGTGTCCTGCCATGATGAGACCCAAGGCGTTTCTTGGTAAGCAACGACCGGTGCGATTTCGCTCAACGTGTCGTAGTCTTCTTGCGTGATGCCTGAGTAGGCAGCCAAGATGACGTCCGGCTGTGAGTCAGCTATCGCTTCGAAGTCGAGACCGTCTGTGTCTTGGTAAATGTTCGGGTTTTCTTCCCCAAGGTCTTTTAGCTTCTCAGCCGTCCATGGCAACATGCCGCTGCCGTCTTGGACACCGTAGTTCGCAGCCGAGAAACCGACTGGGACGACGTCAAGCGCAAGGGCGACGTCTTGGTTCGACCAAGCAATTGTTGCGACGCGTTCCGGTTTCTTGTCGATGACCGTCTCGCCTAACGCATGTTTAATCGTGATCGGATAGCCTTCTGCCGTTTCGGCAGACTCATCTGTCGTGGCCGCATCTTCATTGTTCGAGCCGCATCCAGCGAGCACGAGCACGAAAGCAGACATGATGATGAACATATGTAGCATCTGTTTGTAGTTTTTCACGTTCTGATCCCCTTTTCTTATGACAATGCCTTTATAACGACATTGATAATCATTATCATTTATGAGTATAGAATGAATTGAGAAACGTTGTCAACGTGAAATACGCAAAAAACCCATCGACTTCACGTCGACGGGTCTCGGTTATCTCGCATCACTTCCGCCATCGGACACCCTGCCTGCTCTAACTCCGAGACGATGCGCGTATAATCCTCATCGTTCCGGTTCTGGCTCAGCTTGAACGCCGCCTGAATTTCATCGATATCGATACGGAAACCGACAACACCATGTTTTTGCCGTTGCACTGGCTCCGATAACTCCTCCCAGACGACGGCGTTCTCTCTCTTCCCTTCATGGTCACGGAGTAGCCCTGCCAGATCCATCTCGAGCTCTGTAGGTGACAAAATCGTCGCCTTCCCATACAGATGGACGGCCTGATAGTTCCACGTCGATACGTCCTCGTGGCCATACAAGGACGCCGAGATATAGGCGTTCGTTCCTTGGACGATAATGAGCACGGTCTGGTCTTCGATCGACTGCCATTGCGGGTTGTTTTTGGCGACGTGCGTCGTGAACCAAACGTGGCCATCTTCTGCGTGAAACCGGAGCGGCACGTGTGTCGCGTGCGGCTTCTGCCCGTCATGTGTGACGACGGTGCCGAACGGATGGGCTTTCAAGAAAGCGTGGACTTCTTCAGCGTCGTTGACGGCATATAGTTTTGGAACGTACATCGAATTCCTCCTCCATTGTTAGCTAGCTTACAAACAAAGCGACCGATGACATGGTAGGATTGCCTCCTCGAAACAACATATAGAGGAGGAACCCCAGTGGCTACACTTTTCAACTTACGCGACCAAGCCCCAAACTTCAACTTACCGGACGTATCCGGTGACATGTTCTCATTCACAGACTCGATTGAACGGCACGATGGTTGGCATCTCATCATCTTCTTCCGTGGTGCCTGGTGTCCGGTCTGTGTCCAAGATTTGAAAGAACTCGAGAGCCAACAAGGCTACTTCCGCGATAAAGGCATTCGGCTCGTGACGATCTCGACCGACCGCGCCGAGGACTTGAAGCAGATGGCCGACGACAATGCGCTCAGCTTCCCTGTCCTCCGAGACGAGTCGCTAGAGACGCTGCTCGATTACGGCGTTCAGTACCATGGCGCCGACGCCCCGTACGCCGACCACGGCGAGCACGGGGAACCGGCTTATTTCCTCATCAACGAGACTGGGCGCCTGTTGTATCAACAGATTCAGACGAGCCCGTTCGGCCGACCGACCGCGACCGAGCTCCGGAAAATCGTCCAGTACATCAAAAAGAATCTGAAATGACAAAAAGACGTCCATTACGGCGTCTTTTTGTCTAAATTGTAAGGCCGGTTACAGAAATCAAACACCATTCGATTTATGCTAGTTGTATAAAAATAAAGGGGAGTGAGGAAGATGAAACGGTACGTGATCAACGGCGTGATTGGCGGGGTCATCGGCGGGATCTTATTTGGTCTACTGATGCAGATGATGGGCATGATTGGAATGATCGCCAGCATGGTCGGGAGCGAAAGTCTCGTCGTCGGTTGGATCGTCCATATGATCATCAGCATCATCTTCGGCGTCACGTACGGATTAGGTCATTTGGTCATCTCAAACGTTTGGGCGCTCGCCGTCTTGTTCGGCATCGGCATTTGGATCGTCGGTCCGCTCGTCATCATGCCGCTCATGATGGGCATGGGGACGAACCTCGCGAACGCGTTCGCACCGGATCAGCTGATGAGCCTCGTCACGCATCTGTTCTTCTCGTTCATCTTGGCCATCGTCTTCAAACTACGCACCGAAAAACAAGTCGTGCCGAAAGCAGCAACTCGTTAATAAAGGGCAGCGTATGAACAGCACGACGGAACAGCAATTTGCGCAAGCATCTCCATAGCGCGAACGCGAAGACGCCAGATGAAGTCACCCGTTACCTAACCGAACACGTCACAATATGACAAAAGGGAGTCACCCTGCTCCCTTTTTTCGCCTGTTCACTTTGTCAGTAGCTCGAGTTCGTCCCATAACTCGTCTCCCGTGAAGACCCTGGTCTCGTTCACGAGTGCCGGGGTGACAAGTTCGCGGTTCAAGTTGATCAATTCTTCGGCAAAGCGCTGTTCTTCGAATAGATTTTTTTCGACGAACGGGATTGCTAATTCGTCTAAGCGCAATTTGACACGGTGACACCGTGAACAGCCGTCGATCGTATAAAGTTCGAGCACGAGACTCCCCCCTTTTCCCTCATTCTATCGCTTATAATCAAGAGAGACAGTAAGACAGATTACACGAAAGTGAGGTGTAAACGATGGACAAATTGACGTTACTCTCACATATCAGCCTGTTCGACGAGCTGCCGATGCAAGAGTTGAAAGTAATCGATGAGATGAGTAAGATGCGTCCTGTCAAAAAAGGGAAAGTCATCGTCTCCCCGGACGCCCCGATCCCGGCGTTGTTCCTGTTGAAAGAAGGACAAGTCCGGCTGTATCGGATGAATCAGCACGGCAAACAGTTCACCGTCGACATTTTGACGAGCGGCAATATCTTCGGTGAGACGGCGACGCTCTCGTTGACCGACGATGACTTGTACGCCGAGGCGATGACGGACACATATCTTTGTACGATCGGGGTCGATGAGTTCGAGCAATTTATCGAAAAGAATCCGAAGATCGCCTTGAAGCTGATCAACATTCTATCCATGCGACTCAAGGAAGTGTACGCGCTCAGTGAAAAGATTGCTTTGACCGACGTGAAGTACCGCATCTTGTTCTTGCTCCTCAAGTTGAGCGAGAAGAGCGGTGAACGCAAAAAAGAATGGCAGACGATCAACATGAAGCTGACTCACGCCGATATCGCCGCCATGGTCGGGACGACACGGGAGACGACGAGCGTCATCATGTCTAACTTGAAGAAAGACGGGTATATCAAAAAGGGACTGCGTCTCTCAATCCACGCGGACAAGGTCCACCAGGCGTTAGACGAACTTTAGGAGGGGATTCTTTGATAAAAGCATTCGTATTCGATGTGTACGGGACGCTGTTCGATGTCCATTCCGTCAAGGCGGCGTGTGACGAACAGTTCCCGGGGAAAGGTGACCAGATCAGTCAGACGTGGCGCACGAAGCAACTTGAATATTTCTTCATCCGTCAGATTTCGGGCCGCTACGAAGACTTCTCGGTCGTCACGCGTGACGCCTTGCGTTACGCCTTAGCGGCGGCGGATGTGACCGCTTCTAGCGACGTCGAGGATGCGCTCATCGCCACGTATGCGGAGCTCTCGCCATACGAGGAAGTCGAGGACGTGTTGAAGCAGCTGCGGGACACCCAGACCGTCGTCTTGTCGAACGGGACCGCTGACATGCTTGAACAATTGATCGCGAACGCGTCGTTCACCGAACTGTTCGACGAACTCGTCAGCATCGACGGCGTCAAACAGTTCAAGCCGTCACCTGCCGCCTATATGAGCTGGTTCAAGACGACCGACTTGAAGCGGGACGAGGTGCTGTTCATGTCTTCGAACGGCTGGGACATCATCGGCGCCAAGAACTTCGGCTTCCAGACGGCGTGGATCAACCGTGACGGCAAGCCTTTCGAAACGATGGATGTGCGTCCAGACGCGGTCTACGACGACTTGACCGGAATTTTGGAGTGGAGAACTTCGTAACGTCTTGCTTTTGAGAAGGAGGAATCGTGATGAAGGCATTATTTTTGAACTGTTCGTTGAAAGGCGGAGACACGGTATCACATACGGAAGGTCTGATGAAGGACATCATCCCCCACTTTGACAAACTCGGCGTCGAGTCAGAGATCGTCCGCGTCATCGACTACGACGTCGCTTTCGGGGTGACCGAGGACGAAGGGGCTGGCGACGAGTGGCCGCAACTCTTCGCCAAAGTGAAAGCCGCCGACATCCTCATCATCGGGACGCCGCTTTGGCTCGGGGAGAAGAGCAGCGTCGCCACTCAAGTGATCGAACGGCTATACGGCGGGAGCGGGCTGAAAAATGAACACGGTCAAGCCATTTACTACAACAAAGTCGGCGGTGTCGTCGTGACGGGCAACGAGGACGGGGCGAAGCACGCCTGTGCCTCAATCCTGTACGGTTTGTCCCATATCGGCTTCACTATCCCGCCGAACGTCGACGCATACTGGGTCGGCGAAGCCGGTCCAGGCGACTCTTACCTCGACGCCGGCCGCAACAACGCCTTCACGAAAAAGAACGGACGGGTTTTGGCGTATAACCTCTATCATTTCGCGAACATGTTGAAACAACATCCGATCCCGGCTGAAGGCAACATCATGCCGTGACCGACCAAGGCGAGGAATCCACAAACGGATTGATCGTCTTTTGCCGTTGTGTGCGAAAATGAAGGTACCATCCACGAAATGAGGAGATATTATGGCACACCGCATCTACACGACGAGCTTCGCGAGCGTCTATCCGAGTTACGTCGCGAAAGCCGAACGGAAAGGCCGGACGAAAGACGAAGTCGATACGATCATCCGCTGGCTGACCGGCTATGACGAAGCCGGGCTCGAGCGGCAACTCGAAGCCGAAGTCGACTTCAACACGTTTTTCGCATCGGCCCCTGACATGAACGAGGATCGCGCTCTCATCAAAGGCGTCGTCTGCGGCGTCCGCGTCGAGGACGTCGAGGAGCCGCTCATGCGCGAGATCCGGTACTTGGACAAACTCGTCGATGAACTGGCTAAGGGCAAGGCGATGGCGAAGATTTTGCGAGGGGGCGAACAGTAATGGACTATACGACACTCGTCGACGACAAACGGCTCGACAGCTTTATCCGCTTGATTGACGTGATTGATGCGAACTTACCGGACGGGTTCGAGAAGACGACCGACGGGAAAGGTGTCCATTACGTCGTGCCGTTGTCGATGTACCCGCCTGGTTATCACGTGACGCCGGGCACCCCGTTGCCGTTTTTGAGCGTCATCGCCCAGAAGAATCACGTCGCCTTGTATCATATGGGCGTCTACGCCGACGAAGACGTGTTGCGTTGGTTCGAGCAGGCGTACGCTGAACGAGTGCCGACGAAGCTCGATATGGGCAAGAGCTGCATCCGCTTCAAGAACGTATTGCATATCCCGTACGACTTGATCGGCGAGCTCGTCGCGAAGATGACGCCGGAGCGCTGGGTCGAGCTATATGGAGGAAACCGGGGATGACCGTGTTGGTCGTCTCTTTTTTCGGCACATTTTGTAAGCTTGGTTACCGCCCCTGAATCGTCCGCTATTGTATGCTGAAAAGAGATACACTCGTCGAAAGGAGGACCCGTTATGCCACGCCCGCTCAAAATTAGTTTGATGCTCGTCCTGTTCGGGACGATCTTTTACATCACCCATTTCCATTACGAGCTTCGCCCGTCCGACGTCCGGGACATCGTCTTGTCGTTCGGCTGGTGGGGACCGCTCGTCTTCTTCTTGATTTATGCGATCGGCCCGCTCGTGTTCTTGCCGACGTCTGTCTTATCGCTCGGCGCCGGTCTCGCATTCGGTGTCTGGCCCGGTGTCCTCTATATCCTGTTCGGTGCGACCGCGGCGGCGGTGACCGGCTACGTCATGGCCCGACTGTTCGGGCGTTCGGTGCTCAAAGTCGAGAAGTATCCGTGGTCGGAGAAACTGTTCGCTCAGATGGAGGCGCGCGGCTTTTTATACGTGTTCGTGCTACGCCTGATCCCGCTCGTCAGTTTCGATCTACTCAGTTACGCCGGCGGCATCGCGAAAGTGCGGTTCAAGTCGTTCCTGCTCGCGACCGTGCTCGGGATGATCCCCGGGACACTCGCCTACAGTTTTTTAGGGGCTAGCCTCGCTTCAGGGAGCGTGACGACGATTTTCATCGCTGCCCTAGTCTTCATCAGTCTGCTAGGCGTCACCTACTATTTCCGGAATCCGGTCAAAAAGTGGCTCGGGCTAAACTAAATCTTATTTCCTTATCGTGAAAAAAGGCGATGGAGCGTGCTTCTCATTTGTCATACAATCAGAAATGGAAATTAGTTCCACACCTAAAAAGTATGCAAGGAGACAAGGGCACGATGAAGAAATGGTTTCTCAGTTTTCTAATTGTCTGTTTCGTAGTAAGTAGCGTCCATCCTACACTCGCGAAAGGAAAAGGTAAGCGCTACGATGACAAGCAAATCGTCTATTTGACGTTTGACGATGGCCCTAGGGCAGAAACACTTGCCCTGCTGGACGTGTTAAAAAAGCATCAAGTGAAAGCGACGTTCTTCATTCTCGGTAAAAACGTTAAAGGCAACGAAGAAACGTTGAAACGAATCGTCACAGAAGGCCATACACTCGGTCTCCACAGCATGTCCCACGATAAAAAACGATTTTACAAATCGCCGCAATCCGCTGTCGACGAGATGAAGCAAGTACAGCAACTCATCCTCAAGACGACCGGCGTGAAGACGAGCACGATTCGAGTCCCCTACGGAAGCGTACCCCACATGACGAAAGCGCATAGGGATGCCATGGAGAAAGCCGGATTTCACATGTGGGATTGGAACGTCGACAGCCTTGACTGGAAACGTAAAGACGACCCGCGTTTACTCCAATTTGAAACGATTCGTCACGTGCGCATCAATCGAGCGAATAACATCGCCTCGGTCGTCTTGATGCACGATCAAGCAACCCCACCCACATCGCTCGACTACATCATCCGCCACTTGAAAAAAGAGCAGTACTCGTTCCGGACGACAGCCGGTGTCACCAAACCGTACAACTTCTACAATAAATGGAAAACGAATACGCAACGCAAATAAGGTAGGGAGCACGAATGCTCCCTACCTTATTTAGACGTTGAATCGTCTCGTCATCTCACGCATCTCGTCTGCCATATTCGACAGTTCTTGCGCCGACGCCGTGATTTCTTCCATTGATGCCATCTGTTCTTCCGTCGCCGCCGATGAGTTCTCGGTCTCGGTCGCCGTCGTCTCGGTGATACCTTGAATCTCATGCACCGACGTCAACACCTCGGTCGCACCTGCCGCCATCTCTTCGACAGCACCAGACACTTCCTCGACTTTCTGACTCACTTCTTCAATCGCGAGCTTAATCTCATCGAACGCCGTCCCTGCTTGTTGGACGTTCGTCACGCTGTGCGCCATATCGTCTTCGACGACGTGCATCGTCTTGACGGCTTGTTTCGTCTCCGACTGCGTGTCCGTGATCAGCGACGCGATCAACTTCGTCGCGACGGCCGACTCTTCGGCGAGTTTTTTCACCTCGGAGGCGACGACGGCGAACCCGCGTCCATGATCGCCGGCCCGGGCCGCTTCGATGGCCGCATTCAACGCCAGCAAGTTCGTCTGCTCGGCGATACCTGAAATCGTTCCGGTGATCGTCCCGATCTCTTGGGAACGGACGTCGAGTTGTCCGATGACGTGTTGGAGTGTTTTGACTTTCCCACTCATCTCCTCGAGTTGTGTCTCGAGCGTCTCGATCAAGTCATTCCCGGTGCCGACTTTCCGGAGCGCCCCTTCCGAGAGCTCTGTCATCTGTTGGGCGCTGCCCGAGACATGATGGATCCCGTTCGTCAGTTCCGTCAGTGTGCCGTTCGATTCTTTCACCCGCGTCAATTGACGAAGCGACCCTGATGCGATCTCTTCCATCGTGACGGCGACCATCTCAGTCGCTTTCGTCGTCTCTTCGGCGTTCGATTTCAAATCATCGGACGACGTCGCGACACGTCCGGCGGTCGATGTGACATTCCCGATCAACTCCCGGAGACTATCTTTCATCTCATTGAACGAAGTCGAGAGCGAACCCAACTCATCCCGTGACACGTATGTGCTCTCGACCGTCAAATCACCGGCACCGGCCTGGCTCATCAGTCTGTTCAACTCACGAATCGGACGGACGATGAGACGCGTGATGTAGATGCCGAGCACAATCGATAGCGCTCCGCCAATCGCGACGAGTGCCCAAAAAGTGAGGACCGACCGTTCGCGGTCCGTCTGCATCGCCGCACTCGCCGTCTCGGCTTCTTGATTGATTTCGTCCATGATGACAGTGGCCGTCTCGACTAGGTTTTGCCGGACCGGTCTCAAGTCGCTCATGTAGACGCGATAGGCTGCCGCGTCCTCATCGCGGAGTGACGGCTGGAGCACTAATTCAGAACCCTCAAGGTAGGACACGATCTCGGTGTTCAAGTTTTTGACCTGTCGCTTCATCTCCTCGTCCTTCGATGTGAACGTCTCGTTGAATAGCTTGAGGTTCGTACCGATGCTGTTACGTCGTTCCGCGATGTTCGCTTGCAGTTCTTCATTCCGTACTGAGTCGGTCGCAAGTATCAATTCGAGCAAATAACCGTCAAGCGCACGGTTGTCGGTCCGAATCTGACCCAAATAGCGAATCGGCAATAGCCGTTCTTCATAGATTTCTTCTCCCGCGTCGGCCATCCGCCCCATCAGGACGTGACTGAGCGCCGCCACAACGACGAGCGTCGCGATAAAAACGGTAATCAATACCGCAAGTTTTTTGGACATGTTCAAATTCTTCATGGTCATACCTCCTATCTGTTTTATCGTAGGTGAGGGGTAGAGTGTGAAGTTGTTCCTTAAAGTGTTGACCTTTTTTATCATTTTTAAAGCGATAAATATGCATTCTCTGTCTTTTCTGCCTGAGTCCGCAATTTTAGTGTCAGCTCGAAGCACGGGCCAACTAAAAAACAGACCACGAATTCGAATTCGCGGTCTGTTTTTATAGCGTTGCGATAAGTTGTTTGAGTGCCTCACGGATCGGCGTGACCGGACGACCGAGTACACGTTCGAAATCGGTCGATTCGACCTCGAGTGACCCGTTTTGAATACTTTCTTGGATGCCGACGACGATCGGGATGGCGAAATCCGGTACACCGGCACCACGCATGACGTCGGCGTAAGCATCGGCCGTCACTTCTTGGAGCGGAACATCTCGCCCGATGACATCGCTGAGCGCCTCGACGAGTTCTGCTTGGGTATGGAGCGGTCCTGACAGCTCATAAATTTCTGCTTCGAAGTCGTCAGCAAGAAGGACGTTCGCTGCGGCTTCGGCGTAATCTTGTTGTGGCGCCCAACCGACTTTACCGTCACGTGACGCGCTGACCCAAGGTGCACCGGCAAGCGCGCCTTGGATGCTACCGAGTTCGTTCTCTAAATACCAGTTGTTGCGCAGGAAGGCGTGTGGGATGCCCGTCGCTTCAATCGCCGCCTCGGTCGCGACGTGCGGCGGTGCCATCAAGTTTTGGCTGTCGATCGCGTTCGCGAGGCTCGTATAGGCAATAAAACCGACGCCGGCCTGTTTCGCTGCCTCGACTGCGTTTCCGTGTTGACGAATCCGTGTGTCGTTGTCCCCGTCTGTCGAGATGATCAGCAATCTTTCAACGCCGCGGAACGCCGTATCGAGCGTCTCTCGTTTGTCAAAGTCCCCGTGACGTACATCGACGCCTTTCGCTTTCAGCGCTTCCGCTTTCTCCGGATTACGGACACTGACCGCAAGTTCGCTTGCCGGAATGGACTCGAGCAATACCTCGACGATTTTTGATCCGAGTTTCCCCGTCGCACCTGTGACTAAGTATTTCATGATTCATTTCCTCCTTTTCAATTTGTAGTCGAGTCAGTTACACCTGCTGTATTTGTCACTTGGTTGTCCCCTGTTAAGCTGAGAGTGTAACCATTCTGCTTACATGATTGTTCCGGAGGTGGTAGCCAATGACGATTAGAAGTCATGAAAACAAGTTCTAATGACCTCAAAAGTTTAGATTGGTGCAAATTCGGTTATACTATTTTATAAAGATTCAAACGAGGAGGAATTAGACGTATGTCTGAACTTGAACTACCCCCACCTACGCTGCGCTTGGAGGTGAGGGATTCCTGAGTTATCCGGTCTAACGACCGAAACCTGATCAGGCTAACCCCGTCGTCCCGACGGTTGAAGAGGCCAGGATGCGCTCGGCCTCTCGTTTGAGGTTGAGTCCTGCGTTGACATCTCGGTCGTGGTGGGCGCCGCAGTTCGGGCACGTCCATTCCCGCAAGCCGAGATGTTTCACGTCTTTGTGTTGATGGCCGCAACCCGAGCAGAGCTGGCTCGAGGCGAACGTCTTCCCGACCTTGACGACGGTCTTCCCGTACCAGTCGGCCTTGTATTCGAGCATGCGGAAAAACGCCGACCAACCGACGTCGGAGATGGCCTTGCTCAATTGGCGATTTTGCTGCATGTCCTTCACCTGCAGCGTCTCGATCCCGATGACGTCGTGGTTTTTGACGATCTCGGTCGACACCTTGTGCAGGAAATCGTTGCGCTTGTTGGCGATTCTCTCGTGGACGCGCGCGACCTTGCGCTTCTGCTTCTGATAGTTCTTCGCCTCGGACAGCTTCACCTCCCGGTTCAAGGCGATGAGCTGACGGCGGGACAGCTTGCGCTGCTCGCGAGCAAGTTTTTTCTCGAGCGACTTGAAGTAGCGGTCGTTCGGGTACACCATCCCGTCCGACAAGATTGCGAAGTTCTTCAGACCGACGTCGACGCCGACCGAGGAGCCCGTCTTCGGTAGTTCGACGATCTCCTGCTCGACCTTCAGGGAGACGAAGTACTTGCCCGTCGCGTTCCGGCGGATCGTGGCGCTGAGGATGCGGCCCTCGACCCGTCTCGAGTTGGCGAACCGGACCCACTTCAGCTTCGGCAGCTTGAGCCGGTTCCCGGCGATCGACATCTCGGGGTGTTGTGACTTTCCCTGGATGTTCGTCGTGTACGACTGGGTCGGGTTCCGTTTCGACTTGAAGCGCGGGTGCTTGTTCTGCTTCGTGAAGAAGCGGTCATAACCGTCGGCCAGGTGCTTCAACGACCACTGCAGGGCCATGCTGTCCACTTCTTTCAGCCACGCGAGCTCCTCTTTCATGGATGGGAGCGCGTCGGAGCACGCGCCGTAGGACAGTCCTGTCCCGCTCGCCTGGTACGTCTCGTCCCACTTCGCCAGGAAATGGTTGAAAACGAATCGGGCGCAGCCGAGCGTCTTGGCGATCAGGACCTCCTGTTCCTCGGTCGGATAGATCCGAAATCTGTACCCTTTGTGTGTCGACACGCCGTTCACCTCCTCTAGGTATTTATACCCAGAAAAGGTCGTGGCGATTCATCGCCCACTCTCGCTGGGGCTTCGCCCTGGTCGCTTAGAAGCGATTTTTGATAAACAAAACGGTAAGTATGAACGCATCATCGATCAAGTTGCGGCCAAGACGAAAGAAGTCACCGGGAAAATGAATGATGATAAAACGACCGGTCAACGCAGTGGCGATGGACACTCTAACTCTTTGACGGACAAACTTAAAGGCGTGCTTAACCAATTCCAAAAGCCAAAAAAATAAGTGGAATAGACCGGAACGTAACCAACTGCTTTCAGAGGTTTTGATAGAAAGAGGCTACCGTGAGCGAATTGTTCGCTTGCGGTAGCCTCTTCCTTATGGATTTAATCGATGGTTCATAAATTGAATTGGACAGAAGACGCTGATCTCTAGTACGGCGCCCTCCTGATATCTCACGAATGTAGTTCAACATGAGGTAGTCCTTGTCGCTCATACTCCCAGCGTCCGAGCTGCTCTAAAATCGGAAAGAGCGATCGACCTTCCTCTGACAACTTGTACTCGACGCGAGGGGGAATTTCCGAATATACGGTCCGAATGATCAGTCCGTCGTGTTCGAGCTCCCGCAACTGCCGCGTCATCGTCCGTGGCGTCGCTTGTGGGAACAAGCGGCACAACTCGTTGAAGCGCTTCGTTCCAAGCGTGCCTAGCCGATGAAGAATCAACATCTTATATTTCCCGGAAATCTTTTGTACGATCGTTTCAACCGGACACTCCTCCATATAATTCACTCCTTTAGTATCTTTATAGATAGTATATGACAGAATTGTGCGTACTTCCATTATCGCCCACGGATGCGTACGCTAGACGTATCTACTACGTTAAGGAGTGAATGAAATGAACATCGCATTATTTGGAGGCAGTGGACGAACCGGACGTGAGTTGATCACCCAAGCGCTCGAACAAGGACACACTGTTCAGGCTCTAATCAGAACGCCAGAGAAACTTGGCATCACCCACGCCCGGCTCACAGTCATCCGCGGAAATGCCGAAAGTCGGGAAGACGTCTTCCGGACCGTCGAAGGAACGGACGCAGTCGTGATGGCACTCGGCCACACGAAGACGTCGAACAAAGACATCCTCGAAAAAGCGACGTCACACGTCGTCGCCGCGATGCACGAGTTCGGTGTGAAGCGGGTCATCAACTTGACCGGCGCGACCGTAAAAGTACCAAAAGACGTCAAACAGAAATTTATGAGCCGTTTTGCCGAAACGCTCATGAAGACGCTCGCGAGCGATCTGCTTCGCGATAGTTATACGCAAAAGGGAATCCTTGAAGCGAGCGGGCTCGATTGGACGGTCGTCCGTTGTCCTCGTCTGCTAGAAGGTCCGAAGACAGAGCGGTACCGGACCGGTTATTTCGCTTTCGACAAACCGATGATTGACCGGGCTGACGTCGCCCACTTTATGCTCGATGAAATCGAGACGCGGCAATATGTTCATGACTATCCACTGATTGGAAACTAACAGGTGTGGCCGCTTTATTCAGCCACACCTGTTTTTTTTTTGCGTTCACTCGTAACGTCTCAATGTTTGTATTTCCAGCTAAAAAACATGCCCCAGCATCGACTCGTCACTTGAATACCTATTCAAACAACCGAGTCCAAACATATACTTTTGAATCACAAACTAGGTGAACTACTCACCACTTATTTGCTTCGCAACTTGAAGTGGGAGCTTCTTGGGAAGACCGTGCTCTTACCAGCCACGGTTATGGACCAAGCTCGTCGGGCAGTCCCTGCCCTGGAGTGTTTTAGTCGGCGAGACCCAACAGGTTGAGGCTCGCGTTGACGTCGCGGTCGTGGTGTGTGCCGCAAGCGGCGCATGTCCACTCGCGGACGTGCAGGTCCTTCTTGC
>NZ_JACSMB010000020.1:0-43664 GCF_018618455.1 Exiguobacterium sp. s142
GCTCTTGAAAATGACGAAGCTTGCGCTTCAATCAAAACTTGTAAAACTTTTTTTGCCTCATCGTTCAGTTTTCAAAGTTCGTCTGCCGCTCTTAACGACTCTTACAATATTACAAGTCATCGACACAGTTGTCAACCACTTTTTTAATTCTTTTCCGCTGCCATCAGCGGCAACGTTTATTACTTTAACCCATCCTCAAATAGAATGCAATAGTTTCGGCAAAAGTTTTTCTGAAAAAGTTTCCTGCCACGTTATGGCTTGGCTGTAGAAACCAAAAACCTCTCACCGCAATGGTGAGAGGTCGTAACTTGTTACTGTTGGTGACGCATTGTCGGGAAGAGCAATACGTCGCGAATCGATGGTGCGTCTGTGAGCAACATGACAAGACGGTCAATCCCGATTCCGAGACCACCTGTTGGCGGCATCCCGTACTCGAGCGCTTCTAGGAAGTCATTATCAAGTTCATGGGCCTCATCGTTCCCAGCTTCTTTTTCAAGTAGTTGGGCTTCGAAGCGCTCGCGTTGATCGATTGGATCGTTCAACTCTGTGAACGCGTTCGCGTGTTCACGACGAACGATGAACAGCTCGAAGCGATCTGTGAAGCGCGGGTCTTGATCGTTCTTCTTCGCAAGCGGCGACACTTCGACCGGATGTCCCGTGACGAACGTAGGTTGAAGCAACGTCTCTTCGATTTTTTGTTCGAAGAACTCGTTGACGATATGACCGAACGTCATATGGTCTTGGACTTCTACCCCGTGCTCTTTCGCAAGTTCACGTGCCTGTTCATCAGACATCTGCTGCCAGAAGTCGACACCCATCTCTTCTTTAACCAAGTCGACCATATGGGCCCGCTTCCAACCGACACCAAGATGGATCGTATCTTCTCCATACTTCACGTCTGTCGTACCGAGTACTTCTTTAGCAACGTGCGCAACGAGTTCTTCTGTCAAATCCATGATGTCGTTGTAATCAGCGTACGCTTCATAGAGCTCGATCATTGTGAACTCTGGGTTATGTCGTGTCGAGATCCCTTCGTTACGGAAGACACGGCCAATCTCATAAACACGCTCAAGGCCACCGACGATGAGGCGCTTCAAGTGAAGCTCGATCGCGATGCGCATATAAAGTTCCATATCGAGGGCGTTATGGTGCGTCAGGAACGGACGGGCAGCTGCTCCGCCTGCAATCGTATGGAGCATCGGTGTCTCAACTTCTAAGTAACCGCGATGGTTCAAGAAGTTACGGATCTCTGAAATGATTCGGCTACGCAAAATGAATGTTTGGCGCGAATCATTGTTCGTGATCAAATCGAGATAACGTTGACGATAACGTTGTTCGACATCTTTTAAGCCATGATATTTGTCTGGAAGCGGACGGAGCGCTTTCGTCAAAAGTTCAAACGTCTCGACGTGAATCGATAACTCGCCAACATTCGTTTTGAACAGCTTACCTTTCACGCCGACAATATCACCGAGGTCAGACGATTTGAACAAATCAAACGCCTCATCCCCTACGTCATTTTTACGGACATAAATTTGAACCTGTCCCGTGACATCTTGGATGTGGGCGAAGAAAACCTTCCCTTTTCCACGTTTCGTCATAATCCGTCCCGCGAGCGTGACTTCTACGTCTTGCTCAGCGAGCGCCTCTTTCTCAATCGCTTCATATTGCTCATGTAATTCACCGGCATGGGCTGAGCGTTCGAACCGATGTCCGAACGGGTCGAGTCCTTGCGCACGCATCTCAGTCATCTTTTCAAATCGAACCTGCATTTGGTCGTTCATTTCCAACTCGTGACTCACTACTCCATTCACTCCTCTATACATATTGGGTTTGGTCCTAACAAAAAGCTGTCGACCTCACGGCCAACAGCACAGCCTAAGCTGTTCGCTCTTTGCGTATCACTTTTTCGCCAAACAAGCTTACCATAAATCACTTTTTTACACTAGTTCACACTTCTTGTGGCGCGTTCTCGATCTGTCCGACGAAATCGTAGAGCACACTCCCGACGGCATCCCGTGATTCCAACTCGAAGACTTGCTTACGGACCGGCCCGTTCCCTTTGAGACCTTTCAAGTACCAGGCCACGTGTTGACGCATTTCACGAACTGCCGCCACCTCGCCTTTCAAGTCGATCAAACGATCGAGATGCAGCATGCAAATGTCAATTTTCTCGCGTGCCTCCGGCTCGGCCGGAAGTTCACCCGTCTCGAGGTACTGCACCGTCTGATAGAGCATCCATGGATTTCCGAGGGCAGCCCGCCCGATCATGACCGCATCGACACCGTAATGGTCGAGGGCATGCTTCGCTTGTTGCGGCGTCGTAATATCACCGTTCCCGATAATCGGGATGCCCGCAATTTTCTTCGCCTCACCAATAAGCTCCCAGTTGGCTGTTCCTTCATACAATTGGGACCGCGTCCGTCCGTGAATCGCGATCGCCGCCGCGCCACCGGATTCGGCCGCTCTGACGTTATCTAGGAGGTAGATGTGCTGACTGTCCCAGCCGGTGCGCATCTTGACGGTCACAGGTTTGTCCACCGCCTTCGATACAGCGTTCACCATCTCATAAACCTTATCCGGATCGAGGAGCCACTTGGCACCCGCTTCACATTTCGTGACTTTCGGGACCGGACACCCCATGTTGATGTCGATGATATCGGCGTTCGTGTTTTGATCCACGTATTGCGCCGCTTTCACGAGCGTGTCTTTCGAACCGCCAAAAATTTGCAGGCTGAGCGGCTTTTCGCGCTCATCGACGTATAACATGCGCAGCGTTCTCGCGTTTTCAAATAAAATCCCTTTGTCGCTGACCATCTCCGCACAAACGAGTCCGGCACCGAATTCCTTCGCAATCAAACGAAATGCCGGGTTCGTCACTCCGGCCATCGGGGCGAGGACCGCCCGATTTTTTATATCAACGTTACCAATTTTGAACCCTGACATTGCTTCACTTCCTTCAATAGCGTTAAACAGAACCGACTAATGACGTTAACGACTGTAGACGTACGACGTCGCGCCGCTCCGATTCCGGCAAGGCGTCGCATAATTGTCGTACCGTCTTCCCATTAACCTCGAGCGTCGGAGCAATCTCCGCGAGCGGGGCAAGGACAAAAGCACGTTCATGCATTCGCGGATGCGGAACAGTTAAGTGCTTCGATTGTATATATTCGCCGTTATAGAGCAAGATGTCAAGGTCGATCGTACGCGGCCCGTTCTTAAACAGACGCTCTCTCCCAAGACCGCGCTCAACCTGTTGGAGACGAACGAGCGCATCGTCCGCCCCTAGCGATGTCTCGACTTCGACGACCATGTTATAAAACGATGGTTGATCTGTATAGCCGACCGGTGCCGTCTCGTATACATTCGATTGCTTCGTCACATGAAGACCGGCCGCCTCCATCTCTTGAAGGGCACCGAACAAATAACGCTCCCGTTCACCGATATTCGAACCAAGCGCCACATACATCATCCGTTACGCCTCCGCGTCATCTCAATCGCGACTGAATCATAATGACCCGGAATCGGCGGGTCCGGTTTGATGACCTTGACCGTCACACTTTGAATCTTGTCACTGTGGGCGAGCACGGCCGTCGTGATCCGTTCACCGAGTGCTTCGAGTAAGTTGACCGCTTCGCCTGTGACGATGTCTTCTGTCAGTTGATAGAGTCCGGCATAGCTGACGCCGTCCTCCAAATTATCGGACTGGCCGGCAGGGGTCAGGTCTAACTCACACATCAAATCAATATTAAATCGCTGACCGAGCCGGTTCTCTTCTTCAAATACACCGTGGTAACCGTAAAAACGCATCCCGTTCACAAACATCTTATCCAACTTGTCCGCCTCCTAACATCGCATCCATCATCCGTGACGCCCGTTTGTTCTCTAACACATCATGCACCCGTACCCAGGCGCACCCCTTCACAATCCCGAGACATGTCGTCGCGACCGTCCCTTCGACCCGCTCCTCGGTCGGTAAATCAAGTGTCTGGCCGATGAACGACTTACGTGACGTCCCGAGCAGAACGGGGAACCCGAGATTCGTGATGACGTCGAGCCGATTCATGAGCTCTAAGTTTTGGTTGTAGTCTTTGGCGAAGCCGATGCCGGGGTCTAACCAAATCTGGTCATCACGAACACCGGCGGCACGAGCGATCGCGATTGATTCTTGTATGTCGCCGACGACTTCTTCGATGAAGTGTCCATAGTTTCGATTGTCTCGATTATGCATCAAAATGATCGGGACGTTAAACTCTTTGGCCACTTCCGCCATCGATTGATCGTCCCACTTCGACCCCCACACGTCATTGATGATGTCAGCGCCTGCTTCAAGTGCCGCTCGCGCAACGATAGGTTTGTACGTATCGATCGAGATCAGGACGTCAAGCTCCTCTTTCAGGCGGCGAATGACCGGGACGACGCGGGCGATCTCTTGATCCGCCGTGACGAACTGTGCGCCCGGCCTTGTCGACTCGCCTCCGACGTCGATCGCATCGGCCCCGTCCTGAACGAGCCGTTTAGCGTGTTCGAGCGCTTGCTCGACTGCGTTATAACGCCCACCGTCTGAAAACGAATCTGGCGTCACGTTTAAAATGCCCATAATTTTTGTCATGCTGTTCCCTCACTTTCAATTGCTCGTCGTAACTCGGACCAACACGCTGTAAATCGAGCACCCTGCTTGCCTGGATACGTCCGGCCGGCATAAGCGGTGACCGGTGCGATTTGTTGCACCGAGTTCGTGAGCCAAATTTCGGACGCTTGCTCGAGTTCTTTAAACGTCACATCACGCTCGAGCACGTCAAACGTCTCCATCAGCCAGTGCCGGGTCACGCCGGCAAGCGCCCCGGTCTCAAGCGGCGTCGTCCATAGCCGCCCATCCTGTTCCACCCAAAAGATGTTTGAGACGAGTCCCTCGACGACACGTCCCGCCTCGTCCGCGAACAAACCTTCCGCTTCCCGGTCGACCAAGGCCCGTTTTCCAAGGATGTTGTTCATATAGTGATGCGACTTCAAACGAAACGCCGCTTCCGGTCGACTTCTCGGAAACGGGATTGCCTCAAGCCGTTTCTCGGTCGGTTCGAACGTGTCCGATAACGGTTTGACGAGCAGCGTCACGTTCGGCCGTGAGTAACGCCCGTCGTGCAGACCGAGCGGAGCGACACCGGCGGAGACGTTCAGTCGAATATATAAGTTCGGCGCCTCGTTTTGACGCACGACGTCTTGAATCGCCTGCACGATCTCCTGCTTCGTATAAGGTAGATCGATCCAAAGAGCGTCCATGCTTTTCTCAAGCCTGTCCCAATGGAGGTCGAACAAGAACGGGACCCCGTCAAACGTCCGGAACGTCTCGAACAATCCCATCCCGTACAAAAAACCGTGGTCCTGAACCGGCACCGTCACTTCTGAACTGCCGCGCAGTTCGCCGTTATGCCAAAGCCACATGACGATACGCCTCGATAAAATTTTTAATCATGTCTTTCCCATGTTCCGTCAAGATGGCTTCAGGATGAAATTGGACGCCCTCGATCGGCAATTCTTTATGGCGTAGCGCCATGATCTCTCCCGTGCTCGTCTCAGCCGTCACTTCTAAACAGGACGGCAATGAAGCCCGCTCGACGGCAAGCGAATGATAACGCGTCACGATCGTCTGCTGTGGGATGTCTTTAAATAACGTCTTGCCGTCATGTTCGATCGGTGACGTCTTCCCGTGCATGAGGCGGTCCGCATGGACGACTTTCCCGCCGAACGCCTGACCGATCGCTTGGTGACCGAGACACACCCCGAAAATCGGGATCTTCCCAGCAAACGTCCGAATCGCGTCGACGCTGATTCCCGCTTCGCTCGGCGTCCGCGGACCTGGCGAGATGACGAGATAACTCGGACCCATCTGTTTAATCTCTTCGATCGTAACGTCGTCATTACGACGCACGATCAAGTCCTCTCCGAGCTCACCAAAGTATTGAACCAAGTTGTACGTGAATGAGTCGTAGTTATCGATGAGTAAAATCATACCGTCGCCTCCGTCATTTCTTTCGCGGCCCATAGCGCCTTCGCTTTCGACAACGATTCTTCATATTCAGCGACCGGGTCGGAGTCGATGACGATCCCCGCCCCGGCCTGGACGTGGGCCATCCCGTCTTTGACGACCATCGTCCGAATCGTGATGTTAAAGACGAGGTCGTCGTCCCAACTGATCCAGCCGAACGACCCCGTGTAAATCCCACGTCGAACCGGTTCGAGTTCCTCAATGATTTCCATCGTCCGAATTTTCGGGGCACCGGTAATCGTTCCGCCCGGGAACATCGCCCCGAGCGCCTCTGACCCGGACACACCGTCTCGCATCGTGCCGCGCACGTTCGAAACGATGTGCTGTACGTGTGAGTACTTCTCGATGACCATCAATTCGTCGACGTGCACCGTCCCATAAGCGGCCACTTTCCCGAGGTCGTTCCGCTCCAAATCAACGAGCATGACGTGCTCGGCCCGCTCTTTCTCGTTGTCGAGCAACGTCCGCGCTAGTTCCATATCTTCTGCCTCGTCCCGTCCTCGCGGCCGTGTCCCGGCGATCGGGCGTGTCGAGATCGACGTCCCGTGTTTCTCAATCAACAGTTCTGGCGAGGCCGACACCATCGTCAAAAAATCGTCGACGAAGTATCCCATATACGGTGAAGGATTCATTTGGCGCAACGTGTCATAGACGTGGCGCGGGTCCGCGAGCAGCGCTTCCGATTGGCGGACGCTCAGATTCACTTGGAACACGTCGCCTTCGACGATGTAGTCTTGAATTTTCTGCACAGCTTCGACGAATTCACCTTGCGATAGAGACCGCGCTCGCTCGAGCGGCGCTTGCGCGACCGGTCCGAACGCGTAATGCGTCTCTGTCTGCCATAGGGCAGCCCAGCGCTTGAGCTTCGCTTCTACTTCTTCATCGGCGGTGACTAGCAAATAGAGGAGCGACGTCGCTTCGTCGAATACCGCCACTTCGTCAAACAACAAGAACGAGACGTCGGGCGTCCCTAAATCATCTTCCGCTTGACGCGGCAAGCGTTCGAGTGTCCGGGCGACATCGTAACTGACATAACCGATCATCCCGCCGAAGAATGGCGGTGCTCCTTCTGGTCTTGCGGCAACGTAACGGGCCCGCACTTGCTCGACGATGTCGAGCGGTTGGCCATAAAACGTCTCGGTCTTATCTGAAATGACGAGCGTTCCAGTCCCATCTTTCACGTGAAGCGCACCGAACGGCTCGATTCCGGCCATCGTGTAACGTCCAGCCCTCCCGCTCTCGAGCCACGCATAGCGCTCGCCCGCTTCCGTCAACGTCATATACGTCTCATACATTCTCTCTTTTGTCGTTCGCATCGTTTTGAACGCTGTCGTTCTCACGTCAAATCCCCCCGTTCCACTCATTCATGCCTCTAATTGTACACAAGAAAAGGCAGTTACCGAAAGAAGATGTCTTCTGGTAACTGCCGTTTGTTTATGCGCGAACGCTATCTGATTCTTCGTCGAACTGATAGAGCGGCGTGCTAAGGTAGCGTTCTCCGTTTGACGGGATGATCGCGAGCACGTTTTTGCCTTTTCCAAGGCGCTTCGCCGTATCGACCGCGGCCGCGATGGCTGCACCTGACGAGATGCCACCGAGCACACCGTTCGTCCGAGCCGCGAGACGCGCGTATTCGAACGCCTGCTCTGTCGTGATTTGAAGGACACCTTCGTAAATCTCAGTGTCTAAAATCGACGGGATAAAGCCGGCCCCGATGCCTTGAATTTTATGAGGTCCTGGCTTCCCGCCAGATAAGACTGGAGAGTCGACCGGTTCGACCGCTAAAATTTGCACGTCTGGATAGTGGGCTTTCAATACTTTACCCGCTCCTGTGATCGTTCCGCCTGTACCGACACCGGCGATAAAAGCATCGACTTGAAGACCTGACGCGTCGAACGCATCAACGATCTCAGGGCCGGTCGTCATTTCATGGACGTTCGGGTTGGCCGCATTATTGAATTGTTGCGGGAGGAAGTAGCCGTTTTTCTCAGCTTCTTCTGTCGCCCGACGGATCGCTCCGCCCATCCCTTCAGGACCAGGCGTCAAAATCAGCTCGGCACCGTATCCACGAAGCAGATTGCGTCGTTCCATACTCATCGTTTCCGGCATGACGAGAATTGCCTTATAGCCTTTAGCGGCACTGACCATCGCGAGTCCGATGCCCGTGTTCCCACTCGTCGGCTCGATGATTGTGTCACCCGGTTTTAAGACGCCTTCTTCCTCAGCGGCCTCGATCATCGCTAAAGCGATCCGGTCTTTTACACTCGAACCAGGGTTCATATATTCTAACTTCATGTAAACCGTCGCGTCATCCGGGCCAGTCAGCCCGTTCAACTTCACGATTGGAGTCTTGCCAATTAAGTCTGTCACTGAATCTACGATACGCATTTCATTTCCTCCTTCATAATTCCGACTATTCCGATATTGTAATAATACCCTATCGGATTGAAAATATGCAATTTGGAACGACAGCCTCAGCGTGCTAGCTGTTTCATAACTTCGAGCTGTTCAGCCGAGAAGTGATACTTTTCGCCACAGAAGTGGCAAACTGCTTCAGCGCCGCCATCTTCTTCGATCATTTGACGGATCTCTTCGGTACCGAGCCCGATGATCGCACTCTCCATCCGATCGCGGCTACACGTACAGTTGAACTGTATCGGTTTGTGGTCGAGCACTTCTAAGCTATCTCCGAGGAGCATATGCAGCATCTCTTCCGGCGTCTTCTCTTCTCCGATGAGGACCGACACTGGCGGGAACGTCTTCAATGCGTTTTCTAACGCTTGAATCGTTTGCTCTGAAGCGTCCGGCATCAACTGGACGATAATCCCGCCGGCAGCTAAAATCGATTCATCTTCCGGAAGCACGAGCACGCCTGCTCCGACGACTGAAGGCACTTGTTCCGACGTCGCGAAGTAGTACGTGAAGTCTTCACTGATCTCACCTGTTTGAATTTCGGACGAACCGCCAACGAAGTCTTTTAGACCGAGGTCTTTGATGACCGAGACCGTGCCTCGGCCGACGACTTCGCCAACTTTCAACTTCGTCAATCCGTGGTCGTTGACGAACGTGCCGCCTTCGACACGTGGATGTGACACGTATCCGCGAACGTCTCCTGCCGTGTCCGCATCGACGATGATTTTCCCGATTGGTCCATCGCCTTCGACTTTAAGGGTGACGCGCGCGGCTCCTTTTTGCATTGAACCGATCATCGTCCCGATCGTCATCGTCCGACCGAGTGCAGCTGAGGCGACCGGTGTCGTCTGATGGCGAAGTTGCGTTTCGAAAATCGTTTTCGTCGTCCGTACGGCGAACGCCCGGACTTCTCCACCGAACCCGAGGGCACGGACGAGATAGTCGTCTTTCATTTGGTCAAGTAACGCTTGTTGTTCTGGTTGAATCATATTGAGTAACTCCTTTAAAGTTTATTTCTGGTTGCGCTCATAGATGAGACGAAGTCCATCGAGCGTCAAGAACGAGTCGACGACGTCAATCGTTTCGGCATGTTCACTGATCAAACGGGCCAGCCCACCTGTCGCGATGACGGTCGCTTCCCCGACTTCACGCTTGACGCGACTGACGATACCGTCGACTTGGGCGACATACCCGTAATACGTGCCCGATTGCATCGCTTGTATCGTATTTTTCCCGACGACGGTCGGCGGGGTCGCGAGCTCGATGCGCGGTAATTTCGCGGCCCGTTGATAGAGCGCCTCGACCGAGATCATAATCCCTGGGGAGATGATCCCGCCGTGATAACGGCGTTTGTCATCGATGTAGCAATACGTCGTCGCCGTACCGAAGTCGACAATGATCAATGGACCGTCGTACTTGGCAATACCTGCGACCGCGTTGACGATGCGGTCCGCCCCGACTTCACGCGGATTGTCGACGTGGATGTCGAGACCTGTTTTCACGCCAGGACCGACGACGATCGGCCGGACGTTGAAGTAGCGCTGTGACATCTGTTCGAGCGGGAAGATGACTGGTGGAACAACCGAAGACAAAATGACGCCGTCGATTTGGTCAAACGAGACGTTCGAGTGGTCAAACAGCGACTTGACGAGCATACCGTACTCATCGGTCGTTTTCGTGCGGTCCGTCGAGATGCGCCAATGATGGACGAGCGTCTCACCATCGTACATCCCGAGGACAATATTTGTATTCCCAACATCGATCACTAAAATCATGATATGGTTCCTCACTTTGTTGTCAATTACAGTTCGCTCGAATTATAACACGAAAAAAGACGAATGCCTTATTTAGGGCATTCGTCTCTTACACTTACCGTGATTCGTTGTTCGGGCGTTCCGTCGGTGTCGCTTCCGGCTTATCGCCTTCAGGGACAACGTCCGGCTTCGCTTCTTGAACGACTCCAGGCTGATCGATGACTTGTCCGTGCTTGACGGCCGCCTCATCTTTCTTCGCCTCATCGCTTGCATCATCTTTCGATGGTTCAGACGGCTCTTCCGGTTCGTGCGGAAGATATTCGCGCGTCTTGATCAAGTGACGAATCTGTTTCGAATCGAGCGTCTCGACTTCGAGCAACGTCTTCGCGACGAGCTCGAGATCGTCTTTACGGTCCGTCAAAATCTGTTTCGCTTTCGCGTAACAACGGTTGATGATGTCCCGAATCTCGAGGTCGATATCTTGTGCAATCGCATCCGAGTAGTTTTGTTCCGTTTGGAAATCGCGACCTAAGAAGACTTGTCCTCCATGGTTCGATCCAAGTTGGAGCGGTCCGAGCTTGTCGCTCATCCCGTAATCCATGACCATCTTCCGAGCGATACCAGTCGCGCGTTGGAAGTCATTGCTTGCTCCTGTCGATACTTCACCGAAGATGACGTCTTCCGCCACGCGGCCCCCGAGGAGACCAACGATTTTATCTTCGAGTTCAGGTTTCGTCATGAAGTAACGATCTTCTTTCGGAAGCATGACGACGTATCCGCCAGCGTTTCCACGTGGAACGATTGTCACTTTGTGCACTTCGTCTGCGTTCTCGAGTTCAATCCCGATAATCGTGTGACCCGCCTCATGATAGGCGACGATTTGGCGTTCTTTCTCCGAGATGACGCGGCTCTTCTTAGAAGGACCAGCGATGACACGGTCAATCGCTTCCTCGACATCCACGACCGAGACCGCTGAACGGTCAGACCGGGCTGCGACGAGCGCTGCTTCGTTCAACAAGTTTTCAAGGTCAGCACCTGAGAATCCAGGCGTCCGCTGAGCGATCGACTTCAAGTCAACTGTCGAATCGAGCGGTTTGTTACGGGCGTGAACTTTGAGTACTGCTTCACGGCCTTTAACATCCGGGCGGTCAACCGTGATTTGACGGTCGAATCGACCTGGACGAAGAAGGGCCGGGTCAAGAATGTCCGGACGGTTCGTCGCGGCAATCATGATGATTCCTTCGTTGTCACTAAATCCATCCATCTCGACGAGAAGTTGGTTGAGCGTTTGCTCACGCTCGTCGTGGCCGCCACCAAGACCGGCACCACGCTGGCGTCCGACCGCATCGATCTCATCGATGAAGATGATACACGGTGCGTTCTTTTTCGCGTTCTCGAACAAGTCGCGGACACGCGACGCCCCGACACCGACGAACATTTCGACGAAGTCAGAACCTGAGATCGAGAAGAACGGTACACCGGCTTCTCCCGCAGCTGCACGAGCGAGTAACGTCTTACCTGTTCCCGGAGGACCGACGAGCAAGACGCCTTTTGGAATCCGTGCTCCAAGTCTCGAGAACTTGCGAGGGTCTTTCAAGAATTCGACGACTTCGATGAGTTCTTGTTTCTCCTCATCCGCCCCGGCAACGTCATCAAACGTTACACGACGTTTTTCTTGGTCGTAGAGTTTCGCCTTCGATTTCCCGAAGTTCATCACACGACCGCCGCCACCGCCGCCTTGGGCTTGGTTGAGCAAGAAGAAGAACAAGATGAAGATGATGATAAACGGTAAGATCGCGAATACGATGCTAAACCAGCTACCACTCGACTCTGACTCTTCGATTTGAATGTCGGTATTCGCACGAAGTTGCGAGAGCACTTCGGCGTATTCGGCCTCGTTAGCCGGGATATTCGTTTCGTAACGCTGGTCTTCGTCTCCTGTAAGGTCACCTGTAATTGAGATGGCTCCCGGGATTTCCTGTACGGTTGCCGTTTCGATCCGATCATCTTCCACATATTCCAAGAACTTCGAATAAGAGAGCGTTTCGCTCTGGCTACTCGGGTTCTGTAAATATTGAAGGAACAAGATCAAGGCCAGGAAAATCACACCGAACACTAAGGTGTTTTTCACTGCACGATTCATTCTCTGCCTCCTATTCCGAGAAACGATGTTCTCGCCCATTCAGTATATGTGTATACTTTGGGATATTTCTTTTATCTTAACACGTCACATTTTCAAAAGAAAAACGTTAGCCCCCGTAAACACTCGGCTTGAGCACACCGACGTAAGGAAGGTTACGATATTTCTCTTCGTAATCGAGACCGTAGCCGACGACAAACTCGTGCGGAATCACGAAACCGCTATAGTCTGCCGATAGACCGTTCTTGCGACCCGTCGGTTTATCGAGCAACGTAACGATCTTCACCGACTTGGCTTTCCGATATTTGAGGAGATCGACGAGATAGCCGAGCGTGAGCCCGCTATCAATGATATCTTCTACAATCAAGATGTCTCGTCCTTCTACAGACGTGTTTAAATCTTTCTCGATTTTCACTTCACCTGTCGATGACGTTCCACCGTGATACGTCGATACGTCCATGAAGTCCATCTCTAAATGGATGTCCATTTCTTTGACAAGGTCTGACATGAACGGCATCGCGCCTTTCAATACGCAAACGAGAAGCGGAAACTCTTCTTTATATTCTTCGCTGAGCGTTGTCGCGAGTTCTTTCACCTTTACTTGAATCTCTTCACTTGAAATAAGCACCTTTTCCATATCGTTCATTAATGACATCTTGAAATCCTCCTCTTTCTAATCCGACACAATCATCATTTTACCATTAATCGTGGGCAAATCGCATCTGACTTATCCGGAAAATCCGAAACTCTTACTCCTACTATAGCGACAATCCTCCCTGTCGCGTCAACTACTAAGGGGACAAACGGACGATTTTCACGCCGGATTTTCGCATCGACCAAGATTCGGGCGACTTTTTTCGTCCCGATCGAGAGTTTCATCACATCCCCTGGCCGGACGGAGCGGACGGTCAACGGGAATGTGAGCGCCTCGAGGGGGATCCCGTCCTTGCCTGTGACGACTTCGAGCGAGACGTCGCGATTGCCGAACGATAGACGGGCCGGGACGCTTAACACCATGTGTTCATCCGGCGCTTGTGACGAATCCGGTCGTGCCTCCGTGACGAGGCTGATCACCCCATCATACTTTTGCAGGCGCGCGCCGCCTTCAAGGTCGTATCGTCCTGTTCCTTTTGGACTACCGAGGAGACGACGGATGGCTTCGCCCATCTCGACACCATATCTAGCCGATAAGAGTCGGCCGAGTACGTATCGTTCGGGTTCGTTCAAACCGGCCACGTCTTCAAGTTTCACATGAAACGTTTTCATATTACAACGGACGTGGCGCACCATCCACTTCCCGACGCCGTCGTAGCGCTTATGCCAGAGCTCACGCTGCCGACGGGCCGCGCTACCGACGTCTTGAACCACGTTCGGCCAAACATCAAGGAACTGCGGGACGATGTGGTGTCTGATCTTGTTGCGCAAATAATCCGTCTGCTCATTCGTCGCGTCTTCTCGCCAGACGAGTCCGTTCGCTAACGCGTACGCCAAGAGCTGTTGTTTTGTTTCCGTCAGCAACGGACGAACGATTGTCCCTCCGGCGAACGGACGACGTTCCGGGATCCCCGTCACTTCGACGACGTTTCGATGAAGCTGGATGAGTACCGTTTCGAGCTCGTCATCGCTGTGATGAGCCGTCATCAGTTCGGTATACCCGTCTTCAAGCATGACCGTTTCAAAAAATGCATACCGTGCCGCCCGATAGACGGCTTGCGATCCCCCGCCCGGAAACGCAAGACGCTTCCCGTGAAACGGCACACCGTACGCTTTCGCCAACTGTCTCACGAACTCGAACTCTTCATCGGACTCAGGCCTAAGTCCATGATGGACGTGGGCGACCCCGACATCAGCACCGCTTCTCACGACGCGGTCTAACAAGACGATCGAATCCATCCCACCCGATACGGCCACCAACACTTTCGTCATCGTCGCTCCTCCTTGATATAACAAAAGAAGCCATCTCAAGTTGAGATGGCTTCTTTTCGCTTAGGTAAGTGACCCGTACGGGATTCGAACCCGTGTTACCGCCGTGAAAGGGCGGTGTCTTAACCGCTTGACCAACGGGCCTAAATAAAATGGTAGCGGCGGAGGGAGTCGAACCCACGACCTCACGGGTATGAACCGTACGCTCTAGCCAGCTGAGCTACACCGCCATGTTATTGTGTTGTGTCCTAAGCACATTTTCTATAATAACCAGTAGCCACGTTCGTGTCAATTCTTTTTTAAAACTTTTTTCACAAAAAAACGTGTATAGTGCCATCTCATATACTATACACGATTTTCGGTTGATTGTGCATCACGCTTCCGACGGAGCCGGTCGATATTTTTTCTTCCAAGCGATGCGGAAATATCCCCAGAGCAAGAAGAAGCAACCGACCGACACGAGCGCCAAGTATAGAATCGCCCCTTGTAAATAACTGAGCCCGTCCGCCGACAAAATCTCTTTATAGCCGGCCACCGTATACGTCATTGGAAGTAACGCGTTGAACGGCTGCAAGGCACGTGGAATCAATTCAAGCGGGAACGTCCCGGCCGACGTCGTCAATTGAAGAATCAATAAGACGATGGCAACGAACCGTCCCGGGTTCCCGAGCGTCGTGACGAGCAACTGAACAATCAATAAGAACGTAATACTGACGAGCCAGCTGAAACCGAAGAAGAGAAGCGGTGACTCGACCTCGAGTCCGAGCAACGCCATCATCGCCACGTTTAAGACGAGCGCCTGAACGAAACCGATGACGATTAATACGCCCGATTTCGATAACAACCAAGATAAACTCCGCTTCGGTTTGCCAGCCGGATCATAGAGCGGATAGACGATTGACAACAAGAGCGCCCCGACAAAGAGACCGAGCGACATGAAGTATGGTGCAAATCCTGTCCCGTAGTTCGGTACGTGATGAATCGAGTCGTTCACGATTTGAATCGGCCCCGCCATCATTTCAACGTTCTCATCGCGGATGTCGACGTCAGCCGATTCCGCACCCGAGAGTAAGGCGTCACGAAGTTTTCCGTTACCCGACTCTAGTTCAGTCAGACCTTCCGCCAGGTCCGAACTTCCAGAACCGAGCGCTTGACCCCCTTCGGCCAGACGCGATGCCTCTTCAGCGATGGTACCCGTTCCTTGACCGGCCGTTTTGACCCCGTTGGCGAGTTTCGTACTTCCTTCAGACAAGGCGAGCGTGGCGTCAGCCAATTGATCACTCCCCGACGCCAGTTCTGTCGTCCCGTCATGAAGCGTCGCCACCCCTTCGTTCAATTGAACGCTTGCCGATGCAAGTTCACCCGAACGATCCATCGCGGTTTTGGCACCTTGCTCGATTTGGCTTGACCCCTCGCTCAGCGCCGCGGCCCCGTTGACGAGCTGAGTCTGTCCGTCATTCAACGCAACCAATCCGGCCGCGAGTTCAGTGGCACCGGCTTCTGCTTGTCCCAACCCGTCCCCGAGTGCCGTTTGGCCTTCCGTGACACGAGACGCGCCCTCTGAAAGCGATGTGAATCCTGCTTCCGTTGCCTGCATGCCTGTAGACAGCTCGGCGACGAGCGCTTGCAACATGTCTGGCGTTGCGGGCGTACCGGATTCGGCGAGCGCAGACAACTTGGCGATCAGTTGCTCTTGCTGGCCTAACAACTCCGTTTTCATTTGGTCAATGCCAGCGGTGACACCTACCGTTCCCGCTACAAGTGCTTCGTTTCCGGCACTAGCCGCACTAAGCGCTTCTGCGAGTGTGCTCGAGCCGTTGACGAGTTGGCCGCTTCCGGCCTGTGCGTCCTCGAGTCCGGCTGCGAGTTCATGAATTCCAGCGTCAAGCTGTTGCGTCCCGCTATGCAACTCGCCTAACTTCGAAGAGAACGCGCTCGTTCCGTCGACGAGCTGAGTCGTACCGTCTTTTAGCACGGCGGCCCCGGCGTCGACACGATGGACACCGTCTGACAGCGTGGAACTCCCAGTTTGGATACGCTGGCTCCCGTCGACGAGATCAGCCGTCCCAGACTCAAGCGCACCGAGTCCGTCATCGAGCTTGGCTGCGCCGTCCGCTAGTTCCTGCTGTTTTGAAGCTAGCAGTCGCGAGCCGTCCGCTAGCTTAACGGCCCCTTCTTTAGCGGTCGTTGATCCGTCAGCAAGCTCCGTCGCACCGGTTGCGGCTTCATCTAATCCGTCAGCGACGGTTTTCAATCCGTCCCGCATGGCGTTGACATACTGTTTCGTCACTTCAGTCGACAGTTCGCCTTTCACTTGTTCCATCGCCGAACCTCCGATTTGAGCGGCGAGGAAGTTATACGACTCGTTCGCGATGTATCGAAGTTCCAATTGCTCAGGATCAGCGGACAGCGCGCTCGTCGCTTTCTCTGAAAAGTCATCCGGGATTTCGATTGCCATGTAAAAGGCGTGATCTTGTAACCCGGCGTCCGCTTCTGCTTTCGACACTTCGACGAATTGGAACGCTTCCGAGGTCGTCAACTTATCGACGAGTTCGTCACCGACAGCGAGTTCCTCCCCTTCAAACGTGGCCCCTTGGTCATCATTGACGATCGCGACGGGCAAATCTTTCATTTGGCCGTAAGGGTCCCAAAATGCCCACAAGAACATGCCCGCATACATGAGCGGCACGAGCGCGACCGCGAGAATCGGAATCCATACCCGCGGATTTTTACCGATGCTCTGCCATTCTGCTTTCCACAACTTCCATCCGTTCATTTGTTTCTCCACCTTTACTTATAAAACATAACTATTTTTCATGTTCCCTATTGTGCTCGCTCCGTCGAAAAATTGCAACCTTTTTTAGTTATTTTTTATAACAAAAAAAGCGCCGACAATTGTCGCGCCATGAAAAAAAGCCACGGACCTGTGTCCGTGGCGTTATCGTTACGAGTAGAAGCTGATGGTTTACGAAGGGTTACCCGCGCTTGGCTCCACGTCCACCGCGTTTTGAATCAGTTTGACGCTTCAACGTTGTAAGGCGTTCGTCGCTATCTTTCAAGAACTTGGTCATCAACGTATCAAACGTTTCTGGCTCACGACGTACTTCACGACGTGCGCCGCCACCGCCACGGGGACCGCCGCCACCGCGTGGGCCACCGCCACCGCGTGGACCTTGACCAGGACCACCTGGACGGGGACCGCCCGGACGTGGGCCACCTTGACCAGGGCCGCCTGAACTAGGGCCTCGTGAGAAGCGTTCGCCGGCTGGACGTTCTGGGCGTTCGCTAACAGGACGATCGACAGTTTTTTTGATAGACAACCCGATTTTGCCATCACTTTCGATGTTCAAGATTTTGACTGTGACTTCTTGACCGACCGTTAGGACTTCATTGATGTCTTTGACATAAGAATCTGCCACTTCACTGATGTGCACCAAACCCGTTTTTCCATTAGGGAGCTCTACGAACGCTCCGAAATGCGTAATCCCTGTAACCTTACCTTGTACCTTGCTTCCTACTTCAATTGACATAAAATAATGTACTCCTTTTTTTGAATGATTCCCTACAATTATACGAGTCGATTCGTCAACGGTCAACGAACCTACTTATTCCTCTGGTGAGAAGTAAAAAATAATCTCGCCATCTTTCGAGAACAACAGCTCGTTGCGTGCAAGATTGGCGATGTATTCTTCGTCTTGTAAACGTTCAACCTGCTCTTTTAGCTCCGCTTGTTCTTCCTTCGTTTCACGAAGCTCGACACGAGCCTCGTCTTGCTTTAGCTCTTGATCCGCTACATATCCGATCTTTGAGAAATAGCTCTGGCCGATGAAGACAATCAACAACAAAAAGACAAGTGAGGCCACGGCTAGGCGGCGTCGAAGATGGATACGTCGCCGGCTCTGTTCTTTTTCCAGCTGTTCTCTCCGTTCGTCGAGAGCCCGAATCCGCTGTTTGCGTTCCATCGGGTTACGTCCATTCATCGAATCACCTTCCTCTTGACCTATTATATTCAGTATACCTTTTTTTTATGCTTCCGTACCACTGTTCACCTTTTCTTCTTTGATCAACCGGTACATTTCTTTCGCATCCTCTTTCCGGGCATGCTCGGCAATTGAATCGATAATGACCGTCACCAGCTTATTCCCGAATCGGATTTGGAGCTCATCACCGGCCTTGACGTCCGTACTGGCCTTGGCGACTTGGCCATTCAAGCGGATACGGCCTTGATCGGCCACTTCCTTCGCTAACGTCCGTCGTTTGATCAAGCGCGACACTTTCAAAAATTTATCTAGTCTCATAATCCCTTCTCCTTCGCTTCATCCCAAAGCCGATCCATCTGTTCGAGCGTCATGTCGCTGAGCGATCCGTTCGCTTCGATATATTCAAATCGTCTCTTGAATTTTTGATTGGTCCGTTCAAGTGCTTGTTCCGCGTTCAATCCGAAATAACGAGCTACGTTGACGACTGAGAACAGTACGTCCCCTAGTTCTTGTTCGTCTTCGGGACGGTCTCGCCACTCTTGTAACTCTTCTTCGAGCTTCTCGAACGCTCCGGTTACGTCATCCCACTCGAACCCGACTTGAGCCGCTTTCTTTTGGAGTTGCTCGGCACGCATTAACCCCGGTTGGGTCACGAGCACACCATCGAGCTGCGAATGTTTATTTTCCCCTTTTTCGTCTTGCTTAATCGCATTCCAGTTCGAAACCACGTCGTCGGCGTCTGCGACCGTCACGTCACCGAAGACGTGCGGATGGCGACGGACCATTTTCGTACTGATCGCGCCGATCACGTCACGAATGTTAAAGTACCCTTCGTCGGCCCCGATTTGCGCATGAAGCATGACTTGGAGCAATACGTCTCCGAGTTCTTCGATCATCGCATCATCGTCCTCTTCGTCGATCGCCTCGATCAACTCATACGCCTCTTCGAGTAAATATTTCCGCAGTGATGCGTGCGTCTGTTTTTGGTCCCATGGGCAGCCGTTCGGACCGCGGAGTGTCGCGATGATATCTGTCAACGTCGCAAACTCCCGCGCGAGGTGCGTCTCGTCAGTGAGTGGCGGGACATAGAGCGTCGTCAAATTGTCGACTTCAGCGACCCGGTCCATCTCGTAGAGCGGAACTTCGGAAATTCGCTCTCGTTTTGTTCCGGCCGCCGTGACGAGCTTGACAAGATGTTCGTCCGGATAACGTTCCATCAATTGTACTTTCACATCCCCGGCCACAAACCCGTCGTACACTTGACCGATTAACACGTGCTGCGTGACTTGGAGCCGTTCAACGTCGAGTGCGGTCGCATCGAGCAGTTGAAACCCATTGATCGGATCAATCTGGAGCGCCTGAAACATGGCGTCCAAAAAGCTCTGTCCGCCGAGGAACGTCACGTCCGCCCCTTGTTCGACGAGCAGTTCGACCGTCCGCTCGGCGACGAACGGATGGCCCGGGACCGCATATGTGATCGCCAGTTCGTCGCTCTTGTCGAGCAACGTCTCAACGATTTGTTTATAGACGGCCTCAAACGTATCGTTTGATTCGTAAATGTGGTCGAATGATTCAAAATGAACCCCTTCTGCCTCGAGTTCTTTGACGACCGGATGTTCTTTCGTGCGCAACCAGACGAGCGGTTGCTGTTTCAAATGACGATATACCCCGAGCGGAAGTTGCTCGAGTTCGCCGGAGCCGAGTCCGACGACGGTAATTCCATAACTCATATTATGTCTCCTTTTTATCAATCAAATTGATGAGTCGATTTCCAAACGGAATCATCTCCCATTCTTCGATCGTCAGCACCCGTTCCCTGACCGCTCGCCAGACGTACAAAGCGCCGCCGCACACCACCATCAAACCGAGCCAACCGAGTGCGTTGACGCGGTTATATAGTGACTCAGACGCTAACGCGTTCAAACCGAGCAAGACGATGCCCATAGGTAGGACGGTCTTTAAGAGCAGTCCGTAATGGTGCAACCGAAACGTACCGAGCGGGATGTTCTGGTCGAGCCGATTAAAATTAAAGGCCGCCATCGCTAAAAATGCGAGCGATGTACCGACTGCCGCCCCGTCAATCCCATAACGCGGAACGAGCAGCAAATTGATCGCAAACTTTACAATCATGGCAAACAGCATACCAAAGGCGGCCGTCCGCTCTTTGTCGATCGCTTGAAGGCACGTCATACTCGCGACCGCGAGCGAGGCCGCGAACGTACTCGTCGATAACAATACAAGCGCTCTTGTACCGTCAGCGTTTTCAAACAACGCTACGTTCAAAGGCCACATGACGCCCATCAGTCCGATCGTTGCAGCCGCAGCGACCGTGGTCGTCACTCGAATCATCGAACTGAGGCCCGTTGCCGTCGCCGTGAGTCGCCCGGCCCGGTAATGGCGGACTAAGTTCGGCACATTCGCCATCCCGAGTGCCGTCGTGAAGAGAATCGCAAACTGCACGAGCGGATAGCCACGGTCGAACACGCCTTTACTCACTTTGGCCGAATAATCGCCGCCCATCAAATTGACGATCGTGAATGAATCGACGAGTTGCATCCAAAGAATACCGAGCGACGCAAATCCGACCGCAAGCCCGCTCGTCAAGAGAACACGCAGTACGGCGCGCAGTGTTGCGGCACGGACCGCGACGATTCGGAACCCTTTCGCCCAAATCGATAAGACGACGACAGCAACACTCCCGCCGACTAACGTCGCCGCATAAGCATAGCGACTGAGTTCATATGCGTCACGTCCAAAGCGGACACCGACGAGCAGTGAGACGAGCAACACCGCGACCCGAATCAAGTTTTCAAGCACCTGCGACAGCGCGCTCGGTCGCAAGTCATCGATTGACTGAAACGACCCGCGCAGCACCGCAAGCGCAGGCATCAACAAGTAGCTGAGACTGATGACCTGGAGCGTCGTCGCCAGTTCAGGGTCACCGAGCAAGCGCGCGATGACAGGCGCAAGCGCGAACATCGCGACCACGAGGCCGACAGCGAGGCCGAGGAGCGCATAAAAACTGCCCCAGAGGACTTCTAACTTCTGTCTTGGACCTTGTGCCCCGACCCCGATTTTGGCAATCACGACCGGCATCGCGTAAATCCCGAGCGAGGCGACGATCGCCGCAAACGGATATACCGTCTGGTAAGCGTATAACCCAAAATCACCGGCAATGTTCTGATACGGGACCCGATAGGCAAAACTAATAAATTTTGAAATGTATCCTGCGAGCGCAAATAAAACGACACCTGTCGCAAACTTACTTGGCGTCCGCATGGACCACCAACCGCTTCACGAGTTCCTCAAGGACCGTGTCGGCATCATTCAACAGCTCGACAACCGGCATACGTCCGCTGAGTGACAGTTTGAGCGCCCCGTTGTCTTGCCCGACTCCGAGTTTTCGTCCGAGCGGCATCGTCCATTCCATAAACGACGGTACATCGAGTGCCGTCGTCGATTCCATCGATAGCACGATATCGATCCGCTCTGGTGACTGTTTGATCCGTGTCACTTTCGCCAGCTCCCCGTAAATGCGCAGACGCGTCAGTTGGATGAGCAACGCGACCGGTTCCGGGAATTCTCCGAACCGTTCGATCAGCTCGTCTTGAAGCGCGAACAATGCTTCTGGTGTATCGACATATTTGAAACGCTTATACATCTCGATCTTCAGTTCACTGTCCGACAAGTAATCGTCCGGAATGTAGGCATCCGCTTGGAACGTGACTTCCGGTTTGAAGACGACTTGTTTCGCTTGACCGCGCATGCGGTCTTTCCGCTCTTCGATTGCTTCTGACAGCATCTGTGAATACAGATCGAACCCGACCGAGTCGATGAACCCGGATTGTTGGGCACCGAGCAGGTTGCCGGCCCCGCGAATCGATAAGTCACGCATCGCGATCTTAAACCCGCTGCCGAGCTCGGTGAACTCTTTGATCGCTTGGAGGCGGCTCTCCGCAACTTCGGTCAATCGCTTGTCTTTCCGATATGTGAAGTACGCATACGCGATCCGGTTCGATCGGCCGACACGTCCTCGAAGCTGATACAGCTGCGACAGCCCCATCTTATCGGCGTCGTGCACGATGAGCGTGTTCACGTTCGGGATGTCGATGCCGGTCTCGATAATCGTCGTCGAGACGAGGACGTCGGCTTCTCCTTCAAGAAAACTGATGAGCTGACTTTCAAGCTCGGTCTCGGTCATCCGGCCGTGCGCCGTCGCAATACGGGCATCCGGCAACAGCGCCCGAATCTCTTCGGCTTTCCGCTCGATCCCTTCGACTCGGTTATATAAGAAGAACGCTTGGCCGCCACGGGCGAGCTCGCGCTCGAGCGCTTCTCGCAACACGATGCCGTCGTATTCCATGACGTACGTCTGAACCGGATAACGGTTCTCCGGCGGTGTCTCGAGGACAGATAAATCACGGATTCCGATCATCGACATATGAAGCGTCCGCGGAATCGGTGTCGCCGTCAGCGTCAAGACGTCGATGTTCGTCTTCAGCTGTTTCAGGCGCTCTTTATGCTTGACCCCGAACCGCTGTTCTTCATCGATGATGACGAGGCCGAGATCGGCGAACGTCACGTCTTTCGACAGCACGCGGTGCGTCCCGACGACGACGTCGATCGTTCCCTCTTTCAGTCCTTTTTTCGTCGCCGCCAGCTCACTCTTCGAGCGGAAACGGCTCATGACCGAGACGTTGATCGGGAATTCACTGAACCGTTCGAGCATCGTCTCATAATGTTGCTGCGCGAGCACCGTTGTCGGCACGAGGAACGCGACTTGTTTGCCCGCGAGCACCGACTTGAACGCCGCCCGGATCGCGACTTCGGTCTTGCCATATCCGACGTCGCCGCAAAGCAGGCGATCCATCGGGCGTGACCGTTCCATATCCGCCTTGATCTCGGCAATCGATCGAACTTGGTCTTCCGTCTCGGCGTACGGGAAGGTCGATTCGAACTGGCTCATCTCGTCATCGTCCGCCGGGAAGGCGAAGCCGACCGATGCCTCTCGGGCCGCATAAAGTTTGATCAACTCGTCGGCAATGTCTTCGACCGACTTGGCGACTTTTGATTTGACCTTCTTCCATTCCGTCCCACCGAGTTTATAAATCTTCGGCTCTTTCCCTTCGGCCCCGACGTACTTTTGGACGAGGTCGATTTGATCGACCGGCACGTAAAGCGCGTCATCCCCGGCGTACACGAGATGGAGGTAATCTTGATGGATCCCACCGACTTCGATCGTTTTGATCCCTAAGTATTTCCCGATCCCGTGATGGATATGAACGACATGATCATTCGGCTTCAGCTCTTGATAACTCTTGATCCGTTCGGCGTTCGTCAAATTCTTCGTCTGCCGTTTCCGTTTCGTGACCCGCTTGAACAGTTCCGTTTCCGAGACGACGACGAGGCGGCTCGTCGATAACTCGAATCCGCCTTCGACCTGTCCGATCATGACGTGGACATGGCGTGGCAACAGCTCCCCGTCAACATTCGTGAACGTAGACGGGATCCCGTAGTCTTCAAGGAGCGCCACGACTTTGTCTGCCCGCATTTGATCCCCGGCGAGGAAAACAATCCGGTGATCACTTTGTTGCCACCGCTCGACTTCTTGCTTCAACAAGTGCATCTGTCCGTGGAAGGCAGGGAGCGGGCGGCAACTGAGATGGACCGTATTCGTCTCCGGGATCCCCGAACGCCGTGATGGCAGCAGCGAGAACGCGACTTGTTTCAAGCTTCGGAACACTTTGTGCATCGGCACGGCGAGCGTATAGTTGCTGACCGACTCCCCGCGTTCGATCAGTGACGAGAACCATTCGGCCTCTTCACGGTCTTGCACGTCCGCCGCGTCCTCGATGCGGGCCACTTCGTCCAACATGAGGACCGAATCAGCACCCACATAGTCAAGCAGCGTCGACGTATAAAGTAGCGGCGTGTACTTCCCGAGCTTCTCCGGTACATCACCGCGCCCGAACTGCTCGATGTCGCGGGCGATACCTGATTCAAGCGCTTGTCGAATCGTCTCGGTTTCAATCAGCTCGAGCGTCCGGTCGTATTGCCGTTCGAGCGCTTGCCCGGCTTTTTTCAACTGTTCGACCGATGCGACGAACTCGGTCGCCGGCGTGATGACCGCTTCCGAAACGACACCTAACGACCGTTGCGTCTCCGCATCGAACGTGAAGACGGAATCGACTTCCGTGTCGAACAAATCAATTCGATACGGTCTCGCTTCCGTGAGCGGATAGACGTCAAGAATGCTGCCGCGGACCGAAAACTCACCCGGTGCCGTCACCGTGGCCGTCCGCTCGTAACCAAGTTCAATCAGTGTTGAGGCAAACGGCTTTAAATCAAGTTCTTGCCCTGGTTTGATCGTCCGATGACTCGACAGCCAATCGGTCGGACTCGGTACGAAACGACGCAAGCCACCGAGCGGGACGACAAGGACGCCTCCCTCTTCGATCAGGAGACGTGTTCTGGCTTCGATTCGCGCGGCGAGGAGCTCGGGACTGGATGTGAGCGACAGTTCACCGGCGAGCGTCTCGTCAATCGGATAGAGCAACGTCTTGCTCGGTCCGACAAGCGGCTCAAGCTGGTCGAACATCTTTTGGGCTTGGTACATGTTATGGGTGACGACGACGAGACGGCGTGTCGACTGTTTCGCCAAACCGGCCAAAACGAGCGCTTTGGCACTTGTCGTCAATCCCGTGACGAGTTGACGGTCGACTTTAGGCAACCGGTCTCGAATCACGTTCGTCTCCGGCAGTGTCACCATAAATCTCTCTAAAGCGTTCATTTGTTTTCCTCCACCTTATACGACAAAAAAGGGTGCTGTGACCCTTTAGTTATATCGATTCATGAGCGCGACCCAGTCCGTGTCCACAAAATCTGTTGCGGCGGCCACGGCTTGGTCGAGCGTATCGTTCAATTCGGACATATCTTCTTTTCGATAACTCATCAGTACCCAATCAACAACTTTGATCGGGTGCGGCGGACGTCCGACGCCAAGCTTAAGCCGTTTAAAATCCATCGTCCCGAGGTGCTGAATCAATGACTTGATGCCATTATGTCCACCGGCACTCCCTTTCGGACGCAGGCGGAGTTTGCCTGGGACCATGTCTAAATCATCATAGATGACGAGTAAATCGTCGATATCGATTTTATAGTAATCGAGAATCGGACGGACCGCTTCACCTGATAGATTCATGTACGTGAGCGGTTTGACGAGGACGACCCGCTCTCCATTGATTCTTCCCGTTCCAATGACTGCTTTAAACTTGGCTTCGTCAAGCGTGATCCCGTGCTTGTCCGCTAACCGATCAATTGCTAAAAACCCGATATTATGACGGGTCATTCCATATTTCTTGCCCGGATTCCCGAGACCGACGATACATTTCATCATGTTCCTCCTGAACAAAAAAGCCCAAAGGCGAACGCCTTCGGGCCTCGTTTTTTTAATCGAACAGCGTGCTCACCGATTTGTGCTCGTGGACACGCATGATCGCTTCCCCAAGCAAACGGGCAACCGACATCTGCTTGATTTTGCTCGAGTACTCGCGACCAGTCAAATCGATCGTGTTAAGGACGACGAGTTCTTTGATTGACGAGTTGTCGATTCGCTCCATTGCCGGGCCAGACAGAACCGGGTGGGTACATGAAGCGTATACTTCTTTTGCTCCCGCTTGGACGATTGCGTCTGCTGCGAGTGTGATCGTACCGGCCGTGTCGATGATATCATCGATCAAGATGGCTGTTTTGCCTTCAACGCTGCCAACGATGTTCATGACTTCGGCCACGTTCGCTTCCGGGCGTCGTTTGTCGATGATGGCGATTGGTGCTTTCAAACGTTCTGCGAGCTTCCGCGCACGCGTGACACCGCCGTGATCTGGTGAGACGACGACGATATCTTTTGCTTTGAACTCATCTGTCTCGAAATACGTCGAGATGAGCGGGACACCTAACAATTGGTCTACTGGAATATTGAAGAAACCTTGGATTTGAGCGGCGTGCAAGTCCATTGTGATGACGCGTGTCGCTCCGGCTACCGTAAGCAGATCGGCAACGAGTTTCGCTGTGATCGGCTCACGCGACCGTGCTTTACGGTCTTGGCGTGCGTAACCATAGTATGGGATGACGACGTTGATCGTGCGAACCGAGGCCCGTTTCAGCGCATCGATCATCACGAGCAATTCCATGAGCGTTTCATTCACTGGTGAGCTCGTCGATTGGATGATGTACACATCGTCGCCTCGGACGCTCTCCTCGATATTGATGTAAAGTTCTCCGTCGCTAAACCGCTTCACTTGGCAGTCGCTGAGTGGGACACCGATTTCTTTGGCAATTTCTTCAGCTAACGGGCGGTTCGAGTTTAAGCTAAATAGGCGAATTTCACGTTCATATACAGTAGACATGTTTAGGATTCTCCTCCATCGTTTTCCATAGTAATAGGCAGCAACTTAGCGTTTCGTGTAACCTTCTTTGTTCGTTTGACGCTCGCGCGCAATCGCGAGAGCTTCTTCAGGGACATCGTTTGTAATCGTTGAACCGGCAGCGACGATCGCACCTTTCCCGACTGTTACCGGGGCAATCAAGTTGACGTTACATCCGACAAACGCGTCTGCTTCAACGACCGTCTCAAACTTATTCTTACCATCATAGTTGACCGTGATCGATCCACATCCGAGATTGACACGTTCACCGATCGAGGCATCTCCGATATAGCTGAGATGCGATGCTTTCGCACCGTCCCCGAACGTTGATTTTTTGATTTCCACGAAATTGCCGACGCGCGTATTGGCGCCAAGGACTGCTTGTTGACGAAGGTGGGCGAACGGCCCAACTTGCGCATGACTTCCGACACGGCTATCACTGAGTACCGATTGACGAACGGTCGCACCGTCTTCAATCACACTGTTGCGGATGTCCGAGTTCGGTCCGATCACGCACTCCGAACCGATGACCGTCTTGCCAAGAATGACTGTCCCTGGGTAGATGATCGTATCTGATCCGATGACGGCGTCCGGTGAAATGTATGTCGAGGCCGGGTCCATGAAGGTCACACCTTCACGCATAAGGCGTTCGTTCGTCCGCTTGCGCATGAGTGTTTCAGCCTGCGCGAGAGCGACGCGATCGTTGACACCGATCGTCTCACCGAACGTCGGCGCGGTATGGGCCGCGACAACTTCGCCTGCTTCTTTCGCAATCGCGATGACGTCTGGCAAGTAATACTCACCTTGAACGTTATCGTTACCGACTTGTTTGAGGGCATCAAACAATAATTCGTTGTCAAACACGTAAGTTCCCGTATTGATTTCAAGAATCGCTTGCTCTGCAGCAGAGGCGTCTTTATGTTCGACGACTTTCGTCACGTTACCGTCTTCTCCACGGATGACACGACCATAACCGGTCGCATCGTCAGCGATCGCCGTCAGTACCGTTACTTTCGCTTGCTGCGCCTCATGATGGGCAAGGAGCGCCTCCAACGTTTCCGCTGTGAGAAGTGGTGTGTCACCACAGACGACAAGCGTCGCACCTGATTTACCAGCGAGCTCAGCTTCTGCCATTTGAACCGCATGGCCCGTTCCAAGTTGCTGTTCTTGGACCGCGTACTCGACGCGCGAGCCTAGCGTCTCTTGTACCGCTTCAGCCCCGTGACCGACGATGACGATTTGACGACTGACTCCGATTTTGTCGAGTTGGTCGACGACATGTTCGACCATCGGTTTTCCGAGGACCGGATGAAGCACTTTATAGAGCTTAGACTTCATACGCGTCCCTTTACCTGCTGCCAAAATGACTGCAAAACGATCCATTCTTGATTCGCCCCTATCTTAATCGACTGTTTTTATTCAATCGTTCGGTTTTTTCTATATTTAAATCCTGAATACACCGTTTCTACTATATCGAAACCGTGACGCGGTTTCAACCGTTGTAACCATTCGTAACTAATCAAACGCAAAAAGGCAGCGGAAGGGTCCCCATCCGCTGTCGAGTCATTATTCGTTTATACCGTTGTATGATTCCTGTGCTTCGTAAGTGGAAACATCGACCGTGCCGTAGGCTTCGAGCACAGCCGCCTCGACTTTTTGGCGCATATCTCCATTGATCGGGTGAGCGATGTCTCGGAAAATGCCTTCCGGCGTTCGTTTACTCGGCATCGCGACGAAGAGCCCGGTGCTTCCTTCGATGATTCGAAGGTCATGCACGACAAACTCTTGGTCAAGCGTGATTGAAGCGAGCGCCTTCATCCTACCTTCCGTCGTCACTTTGCGAATTTTTACGTCTGTGATCTGCATGTTTCGCATCCCCTTTTCTTCGTTGTCTATCCCATGGTGTACCTTCACTAAAAGGTTGAGGTGATTCAAGCGAATCGTTTTTGACTCCGTATGACTGATATACCCTCTCATCATAAAACGAAATCAAATTTTTGCCAATCACTTTAAGAACTGTTCGACGTTACCGCGTGAAATTGTGACGAGTCCTTCATCTGCATCAACGTTCGTCAACTTCATCAAGCTGACGTACTCACTCACCATTTTCTTCTCGGCACCTTCGGCTTCCATCAAGACACCGACACCCGCGAGGTTTGCCTCGAACTCATTCAACAGGCTCATCATCCCACGGATCGTCCCGCCTGCTTTCATAAAGTCATCGATGAGCAAGACGTTTGCGCCTCGTGGCAAGCTTCGACGGGCGAGCGCCATCGTACGGATTGCTTTTGACGAGCCGGACACGTAATTGATACTGACGGTCGACCCTTCCGTGACACGGCTGTCGGACCGGACGATGACGAACGGAACACCTAATTGCTCAGCGACCGCGTAGGCGAGCGGAATCCCTTTTGTCGCAATCGTCATGACGACGTCGACTTTACGGTCCGCAAACACCGAGGCGAAGATTTGTCCCATCGGTTTCACTTGACGCGGATTACCAAGCACGTCGGTTAAGTATAAATAGCCTCCCGGAAGCAGACGCTCCGGTTTCGACAGTTGATCGCACAAGCTATCGATCATCGATAGCGACTTGTCTTTGCTCCACCCTGGAATGAACATGACTCCCCCGGCCGCACCTGGGACGGTAATCAATTTCCCGGTACCGTCGTGGGCGAGCATTTCACTGACGATGACTAAATCTTCACTGATCGATGATTTAGCAGACTGATAGCGGCTCGAAAACATCGATAACGAGACGAGCTGATGTGGATGGTCAAGCATATAACGGGTCATATCGACGAGACGACCACTTCTACGAATTTTCATACGGATTCCCCTTCACTTTGTCAATAATAGACGAATGTTCTAAACAGAATATATCACTTTCATTCGTCTTTGTTCAATGTTTTTTGCCGAGAATCCGAACGACGAACACTTCCGGACAAAACCCTTTCAGTCCGTTATAGACGCGGTGCGCTTTTTGCTCGTGCTCGATGAGCGCGAATACGGTCGGGCCGCTGCCGCTCATCAACACGCCATCAGCACCACAATGCAGCATCGTCTCTTTGATTTGACGGACTTCGGGATGCAGTTCAAGCGTGACACCTTCAAGCGCGTTACCGAGGTTCGCACAAATTCCGTCAAAGTCCCGTTCACGAATCGCTTTAACCATCGCCGCAGTGTCTGGATGGACGATTTTCTCCATCTGAACGGCTCGATACACGTCAGCCGTCGATACACCGAGCTTCGGCTTCGCCAACACGACATAGCACGGCGGCGGTGACGGAATCGTCTCTAATATCTCACCGCGGCCCCGGGCGATCGCGGTTCCACCCATCACACAAAACGAGACGTCTGAACCGACCGCGGCTCCAAGCTCTGCTAACTCCTCGAGCGTTAAACCGAGCTCGAACAGTTCGTTCATTCCCCGAAGCGTCGCCGCCGCATCACTCGATCCTCCGGCGAGCCCAGCTGCGACCGGGATTTGTTTATCGAGGACGATTTCGACTCCTTCTGTGATGTCGAACCGCTTCCGCAACAAATCGGCCGCGCGATAAGCCAAGTTCCGATGATCGCTCGGGACATAGGCGTGCTCAGACTGGATTCGAATCTCATCCGTATCGAGTACGGTCAATTCGAGCCGGTCGGACAAGTCCACTGTCGTCATCACCATTTCTACTTCATGATAGCCGTCCGTCCGCTTCCCGAGGACGTCTAGTGTCAAATTGATTTTTGCCGGCGCTTTCACACTGATCGTACGCATATCGTTCACCCTTCCCAATGTATCTCCTGTTCGCCATTGTACCGTAAACGGACGCACAAAAAAAGAAGCAGCTGCCAATGCATCCGCCCCTCATTTATCGATCAATTACTGAATTCAATTTTAACTGTATCCGTTAGGACATCAGCGTAGCTATAAGAGACACGTTCCACGTTGTGATGCTCTTCATCCAACTTGACAACGAACACCGCGGGATACGTCTCAACGAGCGTTCCAAACCGAGTAACGACTTTCTTACGACCGCCGTTTGCTTTCAACGTCAATCGTTCTCCAACATGTGATTCGAGTTTTTGTCTGATTTCTTGCAACGTCTTTGGCATACGCTTCACCTCACTGTTACAAGTATAGCATATTCTAAAACGGAAATAAAGAGTAAATATTATAGCGACTCGCTATCCAGTCGTCAACTATTTTTAAGTGGTAAAATTGTGTCTGCTAAGCGTGCAAACTCTTGAAGCGAAAGCGTTTCGCCTCGCCGTTTCGGGTCGATTCCCGCTTCATTCAAGAGACGTTCAAGGTCTACTTTTTTATCTTTGCCGAGATGATTCGTCAAGTTGTTCAAAATCGTTTTTCGACGTTGCGCGAAACTAGCGCGGGCGATTTCAAAGAAAAAGGCTTCGTCTTCGACATCGACAGCCGGGCGCGGACGCATCTTGAGCGTGATCACGGCCGAGTCGACGTTTGGAGCCGGCATGAACACGCTTTTCGGTACGATAAAGCTTACACTCGCTTCCGCATAATACTGGATCGCGATTGATAAAGAACCGTACGCTTTCGTGCCAGGTTTCGCCCCGATGCGCTCAGCCACTTCTTTTTGAATCATCATGACGAGCGAACGGAACTTGATCCGGCTCTCGAGCAAACGCATGATAATCGGCGTCGTCACATAATATGGCAAGTTGGCGACGACCGCGATATCGTCAATCCCTTCACTCAAGAACTCACGTTCGACGATGCTGCGAATGTCGAGCTCGAGCGCGTCCCCATGAATGACGTGAACGTTCGGGTAAGGCGCCATCGTGTCTTCAAGGATCGGTAGAAGGCGTTGATCGATTTCAAGCGCGACCACTTTTTGCGCCCGCTTCGCCGACTGTTCCGTCAACGAGCCGATTCCCGGACCGATTTCGAGCACACCGCTCGCTTCACCTAGTTCTGCGGCGTCGACGATTTTATTTAATATATTCAAGTCGATTAAAAAGTTTTGTCCGAGCGACTTTTTGAATGAGAAGCCGTGACGTTGTAAAATCGCTTTCGTGCGATGAATCGTTGCAATATCTTTCAATGATTTTCCTCCTCTAACTGAGCGAGTGCCCGCTCCCATTCCTCGATTGTCACGCGCAACGCTTCGACTCGTTTCACAAATTGTTTGGCGTTCGGTTCCCCGATGCGGAGCAAGACGCCAAGACGCTTGCGACGAGTTGCGGCATCCGCTCCACCGATCAAATCGGCCTCGAGCACCATTTGTCGCGTGACGAGTGGCTCGTCCGTCTCAACTCGTGTTTCATAAACCGCCTCGAGCACACGACGGATTGTCGCAGGTGTCGCGTGTTCGACGCCGATTTTCCCTCGTTTGTCTTTCGCCTCGGCCCGAGGGAGGTAGGCGTGTTTACAGCCCTTCACTTGCTCTTCGACGATGGCCCGGATCCGGTCGCCCGGATAGTCCGGATCGGTCAAGATGATGACACCGCGTGTCTCCTGGGCACGTTTGATCCGTTCGATCGTCTGTTTTGACACGGCCGACCCGTTCGTTTCAATCGTGTCGACGTCGTACACTTCTTGAAGCCGGGTCGTATCATCGCGTCCTTCGACGACGATCACTTCTTGTATTTTCTCACGCATTGTCAGTTCCTTCTTTCTCTTCTTGCTTCGAGATCACCCAAATCGTCAGTGGCTTACGACCAAACGTGACCGCTTCCTCTTTCGTATCCATCATGATATCGATAATATTGCCTTTAATCGCGCTGCCTGTATCGAGAGCAATCGCCATGCCAAACCCTTCGATATAGACGCGGGTTCCGAGCGGGATGACGGCCGGGTCGACCGCAATGATCCGCATTCCTTCATAAAGGATCGTATCCGTCACGTCATAGCCGCTGCGCGTCAGTACTCTGCCGTCATACGTCACGGTGTCTTCTGCATTGTTCGTATAGGCGGTGGCCTCGACGAGGAGTTGTTTGGCTGATGTGAAGTCGAGGACATCGTCGGCCCGAGGCGTTTCCTCGATTTTGATTTCCGCTTCCTCGCGGAATGGACTTGTCGAGTCAACGGTCTCAGTCGGCGCTTCGGCTGCTTCAAACTCGGCTTCGCGCTCGGTTGCGACTTTCGTACCGACCTTAATGATTTGCGGTCGCACTGTCTGCACCATTTCGACGTCTGTCTCGGTCCGATTTGTAATTGTACCATTTTCAACTGTCAGTGCATACCGCGTCCGCTCTAGACCAGGGACGCCGACTTGTGACACTTCGGTCGTCCCGGCTGCAAGTGTCGCATCCTCTTCTTCAATGATCTCGAACGGGATTAAGCGGTTCTCATATTGAACGACGTCTCGGCTCATGTTGACGGTGATCGTCATCCCATCACGCACTTCGGCCGTGAGCGCCGGAACGACCGTATCTTTATCTGAAATCTCAATTCGGGCTTCTCGTAACGCCTCTTCCACGGTCGATGCCATCGTATAAACTTTTGTCGCATCATCTCCTATGATCAAATCAAGCGCCACGACCGGCTGATAGCGAATCGTCATGCCTGACGTGATCGGTGTTCTGACCGACGGATAGACATCATCACCTTCTCGCACGCTCACACCGTATCGGAGCAGGACATCACCAACGGTCCGCTCACGGGTATCGATCGTCTCCATTTGACCGTAACCGATCTGGAGCGACACCGTTTGGGCCCGTTCGATATGAATGACACGCTCCGGCGGGATGTCCGCACTGAGCGCCGGCGTCACATAGTCAGCCTCATCGATCGTGATCCCGGCCTCGGCGAGCACTTCGATGACCGAATCAGCCTGTGTATCGTGCTCAATCTTGACACCGTTATCGATAATCGTAATCTTCTCCGGCTGCATCATCATGTAGGCGAAGACGGCAACGACAATGACGCCTACACTCAACACGAAACGTCTAATCATCATGGAAGTCGGAACAGCCGTTTCGCATTGGCGGTCGTAGCCTCGGCGAGTGCTTCGTAAGGCATGCCGCGGAGCGCTGCAATCTCTTCAGCGACGTAAGTGACGTATGCCGGCTCATTTCGTTTACCGCGGAACGGTGTCGGCGTCAAATAGGGACAATCCGTCTCGACAAGAAGACGGTCGAGCGGTACTTGCTGCGCCACTTTCTTCGGCACTTTGGCGTTTTTGAACGTCACCGGTCCGCCGAGCGAGATATAAAAATTCAGCTTTAAACAGCGTTCGAGCAGTTCGACAGACATGCTGTAACTATGAAACACGCCGCCGACAACTTCCGCGTGCTCTTCTTCTAGCAGATCGAGCACGTCTGCCGTCGCTTCGCGGTTGTGGATGACGATCGGCATGTTCGTCCGCTTCGCGATCGCGATTTGCTGACGGAACACACGCTGCTGTACATCTTTCGGTGACTTGTCCCAATGATAATCGAGGCCGATTTCCCCGAGTGCCATCACTTTAGGATGTGCCATAAGCGCTTCAATTCGGGCGAGTTCAGCTTCGGTGCAGTCAATCGCGTCGACCGGATGCCAGCCGACGATGGCGTAGACGTCCTCATACGCCTCAGCCAACTCAATGGCACGGTCAATCGTAGGTGTATCGAATCCGACGACGAGCATCGGCGAGACGCCAGCAGTGCGAGCACGCTCGATTGTCGCCTCGACATCTTCATTGAACTGCTCAGCGTTAATATGGGTGTGCGTATCAATCAACATGATGCATCCTCCTTCTTTAGACAAAGAGAGGGAGACCGAAGTCTCCCCCAAAATTATTTGACGATGGCCCCGTTCGGCATATTCTCTGAGACGGTGGCGAGTTCTAGCTTACCATCTTTATCGGCTGCTAAAATCATTCCTTGAGACAGTTCGCCGCGGAGTTTGACCGGTTTCAAGTTGGCGACGACGATCACTTTTTTACCGACTAAGTCTTCCGGCGCATACCATTCGGCGATGCCCGAGACGATTTGTCGCGTTTCGCCGCCAAGGTCGACTTGAAGCTTCAATAGTTTTTTCGCTTTCTTGATCTTATCTGCTTCGACGATTTGCCCGACCCGAAACTCAACTTGGTCGAACACATCGATCGTGATTTCTGGACGGACGTCCTCATCTTCAGTTTCAGCCGGCGTTGCTTCCGCTTCGATGCGCGCTTGCGAAGCTTGACGCATCATCTCTTGAATCGCATCGACTTCTTCTTTCACGTCTCGACGTGGGAAAATCGGCGTTCCGTCCGTCACGACCGCTCCATCAAAGGCAGCGAACGTATCGAGCGCTTCCCATGACATGTCTTCGTCAACGAGTCCGAGCTGACGGAACATTTCTTTCGGCGCCCGTGTCATGAACGGTTGAATCATGATCGCGACATGGCGGAGTACGCCCGCGAGGTGCGTCATCACAGATGCAAGCTCATCACGCTTCGACTCATCTTTTACGAGCACCCATGGTTGTGTCTCATCGATATATTTATTGGCTCGGCTGACGAGTTGCCAAATGCTTGCGAGGGCGACCGAGAATTCCATATGCTCCATCGCTTCTTCTGTCTTGTTCGTCGTTTCGTTTACCATACGGAGAAGTTCCGCATCGAACGCCGTCACATTCCCCGCATAAGCCGGTACGTTGCCATCGAAATACTTCTTGATCATGGCAACGGTCCGGTTGAGAAGATTCCCGAGGTCGTTCGCGAGATCAAAGTTCAAGCGATCGACGAACGCTTCCGGTGTGAACGTGCCGTCTGCACCGAATGGGACTTCACGGAGCAAGTAGTAGCGAAGCGAATCAAGACCGTAGCGGTCGATGAGTGGAATCGGATCGACGACGTTCCCTTTTGACTTCGACATCTTACCGTCTTTCATGAGCAACCAGCCGTGCGCGAACACTTGCTTCGGTAGCGGTAGGTCAAGCGCCATGAGCAGCGCCGGCCAAATGATCGTATGGAAACGAACGATTTCTTTCCCGACCAAGTGTACGTCTGCCGGCCAGTAACGATTGAACAAGTCATCGTTATCTGTCCCGTAGCCGAGCGCGGAGATATAGTTCGTGAGCGCGTCGACCCAGACGTATACGACGTGTTTCGGATTCGACGGGACTTGTACACCCCAGTCGAACGTCGTCCGCGAGACTGCCAAATCCTGCAGCCCCGGCTTCAAGAAGTTGTTGATCATTTCAGTTTTACGCGATTCCGGTAAAATGAAATCCGGATGTGACTCGAAGTACTCGATCAACCGGTCCGCATACTTGCTGAGGCGGAAGAAATAGCACTCTTCGCGCACGAGTTCCACCGGATGGCCGCTGTCAGGACTTTTTCCATCAACAAGTTGTGATTCTGTATAGTACGTCTCGTCCGGGATTGAGTACCACCCTTCGTACTCACCGAGGTAAATATCATCATTTTTGAGCAGTGTCTCAAATACGTGCTCGACGACCGCTTTATGACGGGCGTCAGTTGTCCGGATGTAATCGTCATATGAGATCTCAAGCTTGTCCCAAAGCACACGGATGTCTTTGACGACTTCATCGACAAACGCTTGTGGCGTCACGCCAGCTTCTTGGGCCTTTTCTTGAATCTTCTGTCCATGCTCGTCGGTCCCAGTTAAGTAACGGACGTCAAATCCTTTTAAACGCTTATAGCGAGCAATCGCATCGCCGGCCACCGTCGTATAGGCATGACCAATGTGTAGTTTCGCACTCGGATAGTAAATCGGAGTCGTGATATAAAAAGTTGGCTTCGCCATAGTATGTTCTCCATCCTTTCGACATTTGCAATTTCCATTATACACGGTTCGACAAAAGAAATTCCAAACCAATTGTTTGGAATTATTTTGTCACTAGCTTATAAAAAATGTTCCAAAAAAATCCTTTCTTTGTTTCAGGTGCAAACTTTCGGGGAATTTTAGGTGTATATCGTTCCCTTATCGTCATTTTTCGAAAAATGTGTATTTCCAATAGTAAGCAGTTGACTGCAATTGGAAAGTTTAGTATGCTTTTTGCTGAAGCCACATTGTCGAATTTTGACGATTCATGTCACCATGAGATTTCGACATCATTGGAGGAGGAAACACAAAATGAAATCTACAGGTATCGTACGGAAAGTTGACGAGCTCGGCCGCGTCGTTATTCCAATTGAATTGCGCCGGACACTCGGTATCGCTGAAAAAGACGCACTCGAAATTTACGTCGACAACGAACAAATCATCTTAAAAAAATACAAACCGAACATGACATGCCAAGTGACAGGCGAAGTATCTGACGACAACTTCAAGTTGGCTGACGGAAAACTCATCCTTTCACCTGAAGGCGCACAGCGCGTTCTCGTCGAGTTGAAAAACATGCTCGAGAACTACTACAGCGAAGAGTAAGCAAGGATTCCCTTGCTTACTCTTTTTTGTCGACTTGATGATACGCATCGTAGACTTCGCTTCGTGCCAAGCCACGCTCTTTCGCGACTTGCTTAATGGCCGCGTTCGGTTTGAGTCCGTCTTCGATGTACCGGTCGACATGCTCTAAAGGCGACAGCGCTTCCCACCAGTCGCTCGTCGGTGCCGACTCAGTAGAGCCGCTCACCATGACGACGAATTCGCCACGCACCTCGCCCTCGCACCATGCGAGCGCCTCTTCAACCGTGCCTCTTAAAAACTCTTCGAACGTTTTCGTCAACTCTCGACCGAGCACGATTTCGCGATTACCGAGTACGTCCTTCACCCCGGTCAACATTTCTTTCAACCGATGCGGTGCCTCATAAAAGATGAGTGTACCCGGTTCATATTGAAGGGAAGCCAACACTTCGGTCCGCTCTTTCTTTTTACGAGGTAAAAACCCGTAGTATAAGAACCGTTCTGTCGCGAGGCCAGATGCGACGAGTGCCGTGAGTGCCGCGTTCGCACCCGGCAAGACGACGACTGGCAGCTTCGCCTCAATCGCGAGTCGGACGAGGTCACTCCCCGGATCTGAAATACCAGGCATGCCCGCATCCGATACGACGGCGACAGACTTACCGTTTTGAATGTCTTCAATTAAACGGGGTCCGCTAACTTGCTTATTGTGCTCATGATAGCTGACCAATTTCGTCTCGATCTCGAAATGACGACATAGTTTCATCGTTTGCCGTGTGTCTTCGGCCGCAATCAAATCGACTTCACGCATGATGCGGACGGCCCGGTACGTCATGTCCTCTAAGTTGCCGATCGGTGTCGGTACGACATAAAGCGTCGGCCCCTCAGTTTGATAACTTTTCTGTGAATTCATTGGTCGTCCCCTCCATCAGCTGCTGTTTTTGAGCGCGGGTCAATTGTTTGATCGACCATTCATACCGCATCGCTTCCTGTTTCGTCTCGAACGACTTGACGTATCGAAGACTGACCGGAAGACGCGCCCTTGTATATTTCGCACCTTTACCGGCGTTGTGCACAGTGACCCGTTTTTCGATATCGGTCGTGTAACCGGTATAGTAGGTTTGGTCACTGCATTCGAGAATATACGCATAATAGTTACGCATCGAGGATGTCTCGCATCGTTTTCGTATACGTATCATCTTCCTCATAAACGATAAACGGAGGTAAGATCGTGAGTCCTGGTTTTCCATCTTTAGACCCCTCTATAAGTAATGTGTTCGCATCTCGTCCCGCCTTCGGGTAGACGAGCTGCATCCGCTTCGGCTCAATGCGGTATGCCCGCATGAGCGTGACGATATCGAGCAACCGTTCCGGCCGATGGACGAACGCGACTTTCCCGCCTGGCTTCACAAGCTGACTTGCCGAACGAATGCAATCTTCGAGCGTACAGAGAACTTCATGACGAGCAATCGTATGGTGCTCATTTTGATTGCGAAGCGACGTCTCATTGGCCAGAAAGTAAGGCGGGTTACACGTCACAACATCATAACGGGCATGGCCGAGACTGGAGGCGGCCGTTTTCACGTCTCCTTCGATGATGTGAAGCCGCTCTTCGAGACCGTTCACCTCAATGCTGCGATTCGCCATGTCGACGAGCCGGGGCTGAATCTCGACGCCCGTCACCGTCCCTTTCGTCCGATAAGATAAAAAGAGCGGGATTGCGCCGGTGCCAGCGCATAAATCGACCAACTTTCCTTGTTGAATCGGTACCCAAACGAATTCGGCGAGTAGCACCGCATCCAATGAGAATGAAAAGACATCATCACTTTGGATGATTTTACCGGGGCGTCCAAGCAAATCGTCAAGGCGCTCCCCTTGTTTTACAGTCACGCTGTTTCCCTCCTATATAACAACAGAGGCGACGGACAGAGATTTCCTCCGTCTATCGCCCCCGATTAATGCTTATTTAACATCGACATACAAAAGAGGCAATCGCCATCTTTTCTGACTTGTCCGTAGTGCAAGTTGCAAATATGGAACCCTTCCTGATAGAGCGCCGCCAAGTTGTTCTGTCCTTTTCCGGACAAAGCGATTTGCGGATCGCCATCAGGGGTTTCGACTTCTGCAAGTTGCTCAACCTTTTCACGCAGGTGATGGTTCTCGAGATACATATGTTGGTTTTCTTCAAGCAAATAGGCGAGTTGTTCTTTGAGCACGCTTAAATGCTCCGTCAACACGTACATCTGTTGCTCAATGGCATCGACCCGCATCATAACTTCTTTTTTATCCATTCTCTCCACTGCTCAGCACCCCATCACTGTTTCAACGGTTTTCGTTTGACCGCACCGACTTCGACGAGTTCATCGATCGTATACGTCACAACACGAGTCCGGTCATTCAATTCGACTTGAATCAACTGATCCAAGATGTTGAGACCGACGACACGTCCGTCACCTTCTGGAATTTTGATTCGCTTCCCGACGTCTGGCAAGTCTCGTTTCAATTCTTCATACGTATCGTTCTCATATTTGAGACAACACATGAGACGACCGCATACACCGGAGATCTTGTTAGGGTTCAAGGAAAGGTTTTGATCCTTGGCCATCTTGATGGACACCGGTTCGAACTCGCCTAAGAACGAGGAACAACACAGCACTCGACCACAAGGACCGATTCCACTGAGTAGCTTCGCTTCATCCCGCACCCCGATTTGTCGGAGTTCGATCCGTGTCCGGAACACGCTCGCTAAGTCTTTAACAAGCTCGCGAAAATCAACGCGCCCCTCAGCCGTGAAATAAAAAATAACTTTATTACGATCAAATGTATACTCAACATCTACTAATTTCATCTCAAGTCGATGTTCGCGAATTTTTTCTTCACAGACGGCGTGAGCGTCAACAGCTGCCAATCGGTTGTCTTGAACGATTTCGGCATCTTTTTGATCGGCGACACGAAGGATTGTTTTCAACGGCAAGACGACTTCGTCTTCACCTAGTTGTTTACCAACTTGGACGATTTCACCGTATTCGATTCCCCGCACCGTCTCGACGATGACATGGTCTCCACGTTCAAGCGTTGCTTCGCCTGGTGAAAAGTAATAGATTTTTCCCGCTTCTTTAAAACGGACTCCAACTACTTCAAGCACGCTCTCCTATCCCTTCTGCAAATCGAACGTTAACCGTTCGAACGTTAATTGAGGATTGACGTTTGCCTCGAGCCGTCGAATCGCTTCATGAACGAATTCGATGGCATGGACGATTTTGTGTACCGGACGATCATTCACGAAAGCCGTATATAACAACTGCTCTTTCGTGAACAGTTCCGGGACATAATCGGTTCGAACTTTGAAGTGGAGAGCTTCCTCCAACCAACTTTCGAACAGTTCGAGGCCGACTCGGAGTTCATTGCGCCCTTTGAAGTGACCGAGCCACTTCTCTTGGGCGAACAAAAGCAACTCTTGCGGCCGTTTTGTCAATACTTCAACTAATTGTACCACTAGCCCGTACGCCTGTACAAACCAGTCGTTGTGAAGTGCCTCGCGCGCATCGTCCCATTTCGGATAAACGGTCAGGGCAAGACGTGCCAAATCGTTCGTGCATTGCATCTCTTCTGCCAGTTTTTCAGCAAGACGGACCCGGTCAATGGGGCGAAATACTAAGTGTTGAGCCCGTGAACGAATCGTCGGGAGAAGCAGTTGAGGTTGCGTCGTCACCAAAATGGCGAGTTTACCGACACCGGGTTCCTCAAAAAACTTTAATAAACTGTTCGCTGCTTGCGTCGTCATCTTATGCGCTTGGTGGATCACATAGACTTGACGATCGCCCTCGGCTCCCCGTAACGACAGGTCGCTCAATAGCTGCTGGATTTGTTCTTTTTTGATACTGGCCCCGTCCGGTTCAACTTCCATGTAGTCGACGATATTGCCAGAATCCATCCGTTTGCAGTTTCGGCAAACGCCACAAGGTTCAGCCCCGCTAGGCATCTCACAAAAAAGTGCCTTGGCAAATAATTGGGCCGTTTCAATCAGATAAGGTTCATAGTCACCCGAAAAAATGTAGGCGTGCCCGATTTTTTGAGCGGCAATCGAATTCTCAATCACTTTTGCTACGACTTTCTGTGATTCAGTCAACTCTTGGAATCGCATATGTGTGACCATTCCCATTAAAACTGATGAAATCCTTCAATCGGCAAGACGAAAATAGTCGCTCCGCCAACTTGGACTTCAACAGGATACGGAATGTATGAATCGGCATGTCCACCCATAGGCGAGATTGGCGTAATCATTTGATCGCGGCTTGAGCAGTTCGATTTGATCAAACCTAGCAAATCGTCAAGGCGTTCTTTCGGTACACCAATCATGAACGTCGTATTGCCTTCCTTCAAAAAGCCTCCGGTCGTAGCCAATTTCGTCGCTCGAAAATCCTCTTCAATTAAAGCGTCTGACAAACGCGCGCTGTCTTTATCGTGTACGATTGCGATTACCATTTTCATAATTCGTTCACTCCTCTTTCGTGTAGTCGTTCTATCGTGATATCGAACACTTCATCTTGGATGAGTTCAATCGTCTGGCTTGCGTCGATTCGGACCATTCGGCCAGGATTTTGTTGAAGTAACGTCAAGAAACCTTCATAGACGCGTTGATGAAACGCCTCGTCCCGACTCTCGATTCGATCTAACTGCCCGCGTTCTTTCATGCGATGACTCGACTGCTCTGGACTTAAGTCGAATAAGAAAGTCAAATCGGGTGTGACTCCAGCTGTCGCCCACTTATTGAGCGACACAACTTGCTCTAAGTCATACTGAAGACCATACCCTTGGTACGCGATGGATGCATCGACAAACCGGTCACAAACAACGATGGCACCCCGGTCGATGGCCGGACGAATCACCTGATCCACGTTTTGTGCACGAGAGGCTGCATACAGCATCATTTCGGTGCGTGGTGTCATTTCGTCATGCTCTGGAGACAATAACACTTCCCGGATGCTATTCCCGACTTTCGTTCCTCCTGGCTCTCGTGTCATAACAACCTCATACCCTTTTTTAGTCAAGGCGTTAGCCAGCAATTGCAACTGCGTCGTCTTTCCAGACCCGTCTGGACCTTCGACAGTGATGAACATACCTTTCACGTTTAAAACTCCTCTACGATAACATCAATTTGTTTTATCATAACATGTCTGTTCGCCTGGAGGTTCCGTCCCAACGAAATCCACTCTTTTAACACACGAATTTTCTCATCCGTCACGGTCTCACCTTTTAAAATCCAAGGGATCCCTGGCGGATAAGGGATAATCGTCTCAGCTGCAACGCGTCCGATCGCTTCATCGAACGGAAGGCGCACGACGTGTGTATCTTCTTTTATAAGATGAAGGCGCGAAACAGGCTCCGTCATCGGAAACGGATAAATTGTTTCATCCTCGTCAATGAGCGGGACATGCTGAGAAGCATTTTTAATCAGCTTCACCCAATGATGAATCTCTTGCGTTTTTAATTCCCGGAACGGCAGACAGAATAACACATGGTCCTCGGCTGCAAGCTCAATATCAATTCCAATCGAAGATAGATGTCTACTAAAAATCAAACCGTTCTTCGGATAAGTCAGTACCGTCATTTTTGTGAAATCGTCGCCCACTTTTATTGTGAAACCGGCACGTCTCATTTCCATAATAAAAGCTAAATGACTCGTTTGAATCAGTGACCAATCTCGGTCACTCAAATTTTCGAGATAAGCTCGAGCGTGATCAAGAGACGCCATAATCAAGTAAGACGGGCTAGACGTTTGGAAGGAAGAAAGCGCATGAAACAAACGCGATTCATTAATATCTTCCTTATAGTGAATCCAGGCCCCCATCGTGAATGCCGGGAGTGTCTTATGGGCGGACTGGACGACAGCGCTCGCACCTTCAAAAATCGCTGAGCGGTTTGGAAGATTCGGATGAATCAAGTGTGCCCCATGCGCCTCGTCTACAAGTAAGGGAATCGTTAACGTCTGCAGAAAACGACTGATTGCCCGTACATCTGCCATATCCCCATAGTAAGTCGGGGACGTAAGCAGTAACGCTTTTCCTCCGGGATATTGCGTAACTGCCGCTTCGACAGTACGAAGGGAAACGACCGTCGGCAGACCGCTGCCCCGTTCTAGTTCAGGAGTTAGTAAAATCGGCTCTAAGCCCAACCATTCAATTGCGTTCCAAACTGATTTATGTGAGTTTCGCTGGACGTATACCCGCTCACCTCGTTTGACTGTCGCAGCTAACATGCTCCAGTTGCCAACGGTCGATCCGTTGACTAACCACTTACTCTTACTTTGATACAGGGTCCCAAGAGCCTCTTCACCTTGCTGGATAATCCCTTCAGCGTGATGAAGGTCATCCAGATGTGCAAGTTCGGTTAAATCATACGGCATGATTTTATTAAATGCTGTCGGGAGGCTATCATCTGTCACGGTCCCGTTATGATGACCTGGCACATGAAACGACACACGTCCTTCCCGAACGTGCTGTTCAAGCATTTCCATAAACGTAAATGGATTATTTTTAGGCTTTCGAGTCATGTGGAACTCCTCCTTATCCGACACCGTACGCATAAATTATACAAAAAGAGACGACCAAGCATGTGCTTGGTCGTCCTTCATATGGCCTGGCAACGTCCTATCCTCACAGGGGGAGACCCCCAACTACTTTCGGCGCT